>JAIDJJ010000129.1 GCA_029052265.1 Muribaculaceae bacterium | reverse complement strand
TTTTGTTCTTTATTTTTTTTTTGGGTTGTGTTTTTTTTTTTTATTATTAATAAATTTTATTTAAATTAATTTATCAAAAAAATACATTGAAATTCATCAGCCAACCAACCGGAATCCCCGATAAAATAAATTTCTTTTTATCAAAATGATTAAATTAGAGGATGAAATCATTTATCTTCCCCGAATTTTGTTGAATTTTTATTGTATATTTGCAATCGGAATCATTTTTATTCTTATGACAGAATCCGATAAATTTTCCCGTCTTTTCTCATCCATGACTCCGGTCACGACATTGGGGCACACGACAAGAAATAAGGCTGCTCATTTTTTATTTTTTAAAATAAATATAATTGAAGGTGAGCCTTTTCTGGAGACATCCGCATCAGCAAAAGATATGTCAAGGATGAATCCGGCGGATATGTCAATATATCGGGAGCTTACCAGAATTTCCGAATCAGGGGATATTTTTGGAATCAAGACAAGTATTTCCGGCAAAAAAACTGCCTCATTCTGGGAAAACCCGTACCTGGTGCATCTTATAGAGAATCAGCATTCGATAAAAAGTCCTGACGGATCCGCTGTCGTGTTTTCTGAATCTTCCGCCACACTTATATTGGAAATTGAATCGTCGAAAGACTCGGATGAAGTTTCTGTTGCTCTTCGTCTTAATGTCGGTGACGATGTATTGGACGGGATTATTTTTCTGGATGATTCCCACGTTCTGTGTTCCGACACCGTGTATGAAGTGAAATCCGTGGGAATAAACTATCCCAAGATACATTCCCTCATCAGTTCCGTAAGCAAAAACTTCCTGGAAGTGTATCTGACTTTATTCCTTACATATTTCGAGAATGTAATCCCTGTATATGACGGCACTCCAGCAAGGAAATCATCAAATTCCGAACATTCTGTCCCCACCCTATATCTGGAGAAAGTGGCGCCCGACAAGGCACTGTACCTGCGCACCGGAATCTCGCTTGAATCGCTCGGGAACTCTCTTCCGGGAGAGGTGATGCCGGTAAGGGCTGCATCTCTCGACGGAAAGAACAGGATCGTCATCCGCGATGTTGAAAATTGCAACACCGAAGAACTGACCATGCGGCTGGAATCAATGATACTTTCATGCGCGCCGGACAGAAATGCAAAAAAAGAGATTTACCGCGACGGTAACTTTTTCATAATACCTGAATCAACCGCCGCCCCTTTCATCCTTAATCATCTTCCTGAACTTCTCGAAGACTTCAAACTTGTCGGGAGTGAAAAACTTAAAGAATATAAAATCACCCCTGTCGAGCCTAAACTCAACATGAAGTTCTCTTCAGGAATAGATTTCCTTGAGGGGGAAGGCGATATCGAAATCGGTAACGAACATTTCTCGATTTCAGACATACTCAGCCGGTTTTCAAAAAAACGTTATATTGAACTCAGCGACGGAAACAAAGGAATAGTCGATGAAAATTATATCAAACGGTTGCAACGGCTGTTCAGACGCCGCGACAAAGACGGCAGAATACGGGTCAATCTGTTTGACCTCCCCGAAGTGGAAGAGTTGTTGCAAAATAAAATAAAGGGTGAGTTTGCAAATAAATCACGCGCTGTCCTGAGCGGCTTCAACCGGATTGGGAAGAATCCATGTCCGGATTATGTCGTAAATGCCCAAATGAGACCGTATCAGATTGATGGTGTGAAATGGCTGAAATATCTTTACGACAACAGGCTCGGAGGTTGCCTCGCCGATGATATGGGACTTGGGAAAACCCTGCAGACCTTAGCCCTGCTATCGATGATATACCCCCAATGCACATCCCCCACTCTGATAGTGATGCCCCGAAGTCTCCTCTTCAACTGGGAGAAGGAACTCGACAGATTCGCTCCTTCCATCTCCCATTCCACATACTACGGACCTGACAGGGATCTTGAAAAGGCTCTTGAATCAAACGTCGTGCTGACCACTTACGCGTTGGCTCGGAACGACATCATGAAGTTGAAAGACATCCGGTTTCAATGCATAGTGCTTGATGAGTCGCAAAACATCAAGAACCTGTCTTCCCAGACTGCCTTAGCGGTAAGGATGCTCGTCTCGGATCATCGTTTTGCATTGAGCGGAACCCCTATGGAAAACAATCTGACTGAGCTTTACTCTCTGTTTTGTTTCCTTAATCCGACAATGTTCGGGTCTGCAGAAGACTTCAATTCATCATACACTTATCCTATCCAGAAATTCGGAGACAAAGATGCCTCCGAAAGTTTGCGGAGAAAAATCTTCCCTTTTATTCTCCGTCGCCTGAAAAAAGATGTGCTCGATGACCTTCCGGAACGCATAGACCAGACAATATATGTGGAAATGTCGGAAAAACAGCATCGCCTCTACAACGAACGACGCCTCAGCTATCGGCGCCAGATCAACGAGATTATTTCAAGGGATGGCGTGGAAAAATCTCAATTCCTGATGTTTCAGGCGCTCAACGAGTTGCGCCGTATCGCTTCTGTGCCGGAAAGTATGTCGGACGGCATCGTCGCCTCTCCGAAGATCGACGAACTGATGGACTCTCTGATTTCTTCCGTATCAAACGGACATAAATCGGTAGTGTTTTTCAATTTTATAGCAGGGCTTGAGATCGTCATGTCACGCCTTGAAAAGATCGGGATCGAGTTTGAAACCATGACAGGATCCACTTCCGCGTCCGCCAGGAAGCGAATCGTGGAGCACTTCCAGTCGGATCCTGAATGTAAAGTGATGCTGCTCACCCTGAAAGTCGGAGGCGTGGGTCTGAATCTCACTGCGGCAGATACTGTATATATTTTTGAACCTTGGTGGAACAAGGCTGCGGAAGAGCAGGCAATCAATCGCTTGCACCGCATAGGACAGAAATCTACCGTAAATGCCTTTTCCCTTATCACCGTAGGTACGATAGAAGAGAAAATTCTTCAGCTCCAGGAGCAGAAAAAAGAACTCTTCAATGAACTGATAAGTGCTGACACAGCTTCATCAAAACATCTTTCTGAAAAAGATATAGATTTTATACTGTCATGAAAAAGGACCGGAATCACACCACAGACACCTCATCTCCTTCCCCTTGCAAGTCTGAAAACGAGATATTGCTGAATCTGCCACCGATCGATCAGGATAAAATCCGGCAGCTATCGAAATTAAGCAAAGAGGATATCCGCGCCCTTATCGCTCCTCTGCGCAAAGTCCTTTCAAAAAAAAACGTGACTTTTTCCGGCAATTCCGATCCTTGGCTGATGCAGACTGTGAGTATGCTCAATGATTCCACCACATGGCATAATCTTCTAAAAGATCAGCTTTCGAAAATTTATATCTCATTCATCTCGGATATTGACAATATTCTTAATGTGATAAGCACGGAGCCTAAGTTAGAGAAAGCGTGGAGACTTATTCTTTTTTCTCCGGAAGTAAAAAACGATATCGTCACCGGCAGTCTCGGAAGAGAGATCGTGGTCAAATCGTCATGGCATTGGAATGCAACACAATATATGGAATGTCTGTTCTTTCCTCTCTTGATATTGGAGGATGAAAGGAATTATTATTCCTACTATTCATCCAACAAAAAAAATTACTCATTTTCCATATATCCTGACTTCAGGAAAAAAATGCTTGAGAAACTTTATGGGAAGGAAACGACCGCCATCGAACTGTTCAAAGAGATACCTGCCGATGAAGACTTGGAAATATCCAACTTTGAAAAAGAGATTCCTTCTGAACTAAGCATCCTTACAGGAATCGGCATGACCGGAAACCCTCTCTCTTCAAATACAGGAGCGCTTACTGCCGCAAAATTAAAATCAATTAAAAAGAATTATTCCTTAAAAGAATTCAGTCCCCGACCTGACGACCTGCATGTAGACCGGACTGAAATGATGGTGACAGCCTTTTTCTTACAAGGCGGCAAACAGATCTCTGCCTCCGATACCGGCAAATTTGCAAGATTTGTTGCAAAAAAAATGCCCGGCATGTTAAAACCGGCAAATTTCGGGATGCTGCTTCCGGGTTTCAGCGGATTTACAAAATCTTGGGCGGAAAGCCATAACGCAGGTGTTATGGCAGACATCGCGGAGACTCTCATCTCTCCATCTGCCGACGGATGGATGTCGCTCGCAAACCTACGAATCCGGTTTCTATGCTCGGACATTAATAAATGGGACAATACTGTATACTGCCACCTTTTTACGGAAAGAGGCAGAGAGAGACATACTCTCAAACGGGAAAACGAGGTTCGGGAGTCTTATGTGAATTATTCCCGAAATATAAATTGGATAAATGAAATAGATTTTCCGTTTATCCTTAACTGGATAAAATTGCTTTGTGCTGTCGGCATTCTTGAAATTGCGGAAGAAATCACCCCCGCTGAAACATCCGACTATCTGGAAGGCATGAGATACGTAAGGCTAACCCCGCTGGGGAGATATGCCGTAGGTATCGACAACAAGTATGAGGCTCCCGTAAATTCTTCTTCATGTGAATTTGACTTTGATGAGAAAAACGGTATCATTACTATCCTTAGCGAATCATGTCCTTATGTAATGTTTCTGAAACAGATCTCAATCCCTATCGGAAGCAGCCGATTCCGCATCACGCCACAAAGCATCCTGCAGGGATGCGCGTCGCATTCTGATCTTGACGACCGGATCGACAAACTTAAAAAATTGGTGGATGTCGACAGCTCGAAGTTTTTGAGATCGATTATAAAGGAAGCTTCTCAACGTGTCGGGTGCATCCGGGGGGTAGATGAAGAATACTACCTGTTCAAGCTCAAACCCGGCGTCCCCGGCTTTGTAGAATTTCTATCTTCCGATGACGAGATTCGCGAGAATTCCCTGTTTGTTCAAGACGGTATGATTCTCGTAAAAAAAGCTTTTCTCAGTAAATTCATGGCAATATGCCGACACCAGGGGTATATACTGTCATAAGCCGCCGGAAACTGTTAAATATTGACAAACACTGTTATTGATGGACACTAACCAAAACATAAAAAATATATTGATCACCGGAGCCTCCGGAATGCTCGGAAGATACCTGAAGGATGTGTTTTTTGATCCGGAAGCTGATTCCCGGATATTCTCTTTAGGAAGAAACAGGGACAATGACTTTTCTTTCGACCTCACAAAGGATGAGCCGGATTTCGATGGCACCTGTTTTGACACGGTATTACATTGCGCCGGTACTGAGAATGATGACCATGCGATGGAGCTGAATTACCGCGGCACGCAACGACTTCTCGGTTCTCTCTCGTCTGCCCCACCGAAACATTTCATCTATATAAGCAGCTATCGGGTATATTCTCCAGATGCCGGATGCGATATTACAGAAGCTTGTCCGACCGAAGGTGATGGAAAGACAGGGGAATCCAAACGTCTCGCGGAAACTTATGTCTACGAATGGGCAAGAAATCACGGGGTGACGCTTACAATCGTACGACCGGCAAGGATGTTCGGCTCCGGAGTACATGGAGAGACCTTGCAACTATTCAAGGATGCTGTAAACGGAAGCTACATACATATCCGCGGCAATGATGCGCGCGTGAGCCTTGTGACAGCCCTCGATGTGGCAAGGGGGATTAAGGGTGTCTACCGGACCGGGGGTGTATTCAATGCCGCCGATGGAACGAATCCCCGTTTCATCGACATGATGGAAGCCCTTTCCGCAAACGCCGGCAGACATTCCCGCATGACCCACCTCCCTGCATTCTGGGCTGAATGGATATGGCGAATATTCCGGTTCATACCGGCTGTCGACCGCAACCTTAACCCCCGGACTGCTTCCCGCCGGATGAAAACCGTCACTATCGATGGATCACGGTTTTCCGATACGGCAAAATTTGAATATCACAACACTATCAATGTAATTTCCAGGACTGACCCTGACTACCCTTACGCAGAATGATTCTCGATAAAATTCAAGACTCCGTTTCTAAAATAGCCTCATCGGCAGCGTCTTTGATAAAAGTGGCGCTACTTTCTCGCCGTGCATCGGCTAAAGTTAATGACGATCAACGGAAATCCATTGTGGTGATGGGCAACGGACCATCGCTCCGCCAAACAATCGACAATGACATGGAATGGCTATGTTCTCATGACCTTATGGCGGTGAACTTCGCGGCGAACACTCCCGATTTCCTGAATCTGCGTCCCGCATACTATATACTTGCCGACGGTCATTTTTTCTCAGGACGCGACACTGATCCGAATGTGGCGAAACTTTGGGAGGAGCTGGGCAAAATAAGCTGGAAGATGACCTTATGGGTGCCCCGCAAATTCCTCCATATGGCAAAGGGTCTGACATATCTGAACAGCAACATCGGATTAAAGACATTCAATCTGACGCCGGTGGAAGGGATAAAAGGGTTGTGCCATATAATGTTTGATGCAGGTCTCGGTATGCCCCGTCCCCGCAATGTAATGATTCCTGCCATAATGGCGGCAATCCGCGAGGGTTATAAGAAAATATATCTTTGCGGGGCAGATCACACCTGGACACGCACCTTAAGCGTAGACGATGATAATTTCGTAGTCAGCATACAGCCTCATTTCTATCAGGACAATGAAAAAGAACACGAACGTGTCAGATCCACATACAAAGGACTGAAGCTCCACGATGTCCTGGGAAGCATGACGATAGCCTTCCGCAGCTACTGGCAGATCGCCGGTTACGCCCGCTCCCGGGGGATCGAGATC
>JAIDJJ010000128.1 GCA_029052265.1 Muribaculaceae bacterium | reverse complement strand
AGAAAGATTCGGAGAACGCATTCAGGATCCTTGCTGACGAGTATCACCTACCATCTCATATAATCCGGGCAGCCCAGGCTGAACAACGGATAAAAAGAACCTCACCAATTGCATAATAATGAATTTCAACAATTTGCAAGATAAGGTTAACAAATCGATGAAGTAGGGGTTAACAAATTTATTAAATTTCCTTCTCATTTTGTTGAAATATGAAAATAAATTATTAACTTTGCAATCAGAAAACCGAAAGGTTATCGGGGCGTAGCGCAGTCCGGTTAGCGCACCTGCTTTGGGAGCAGGGGGTCGAAGGTTCGAATCCTTTCACCCCGACTGAGAAGTCTGACTCAATGAGTCAGACTTTTTTGTACCTATTATCTTGCCATAAATCCGGAATGTCCCGTCAGGTTGGATTGCATTCAAACGCCTCATCCATCCATTAAGATATTTCCAGGCGGCGCGGCATTGTCTGTAATGTTCCTCTCTTGCAGCGAATACACTTTTATACAATTCTCCGGAATCAGCCCCGTTTATTGCCGATATTGTCTCGGGACCAACCACCCCATCATTTTTCACTCCGATAATCTTCTGTGCTTTTTTAATAACCATATAACCGCTCGCCCATATCCAGTCAACCAACAGATTGGCTATCCCCTGGCTTTCTATGTAATCGCCTTGCCACTTGTCCCAATACATGGTCTTTAATATCTCTTTCCACTCCTCAAAACTTATATTGAGAAGATCTTTCTTCGCAGTTTTTTTCAAACCTTTTGAAATTCTGTAATGAGTGTATGTCGACAAGGTGACATCAATCATGGTTGCCCCTCCCGGATCATCCTTGTCATCGCTCCATCCTGTTCTCTTTGCAAGAATGAATTGTTCTTCCAAAGGCAACTCAAGTTGTTTACCATCCTTTCCATAAACTCCGGCTGCAAAATGCAGTATGAACGGAATCATTTTCTCAAAATCTGCCATGTTTTTTACCACAAAATTATAATGGTTCACCTCCTGCATTTTCTTATTCTGAAACTCTAGAGAAGATTTTCGAATCAATTTTTAGAAATTGTTTAAATTTATTTGTCGAAGTAATTGAGAGGATTTGTCAGGCAGATTTTTGATATTTATGATGGAGTTATGGGGTTCCATAATGACTGAATAAATACCATAAATA
>JAIDJJ010000127.1 GCA_029052265.1 Muribaculaceae bacterium | reverse complement strand
GCCCGCATCGCGCCCTCTTCAACTTTCAAAATCTGCACCAAAATCGCCGCCCCTACGGCCTCGAAATTTTAAGGAACTCGCTCTAAGTCTTCTCAGATATTCGCTCGGTATCACTCCATAAATGTCTTTAAATGTCTGCCGGAAATATGACATGCTGCTGCATCCTACCCGATATGCGATTTCAGACATTGGCAGATCTCCTTCAATCAGCAATTCCTTCGCCATCTCCATTCGTTTACGCCTTATATATTCATTTGCAGAAATCCCCGTAAGCGATTTGACCCTCCTATAGAGAGTGCTTCGACTCATGCACAGACAATCTGTCAGACATTCAATATTCATATTGCCTAATTCCAGACTGCTAATTATAGCCTTGTCCATTCTTGCGAGAAATTTTTGCCTGTTAGCCTCTTCTGCCTGTTTCAGACGCACCTCTTCCGACATACGCTCCATCGAGATTCCATCCTGATCTATCAGCGACAATGCATTGTGTATTTTCTCAGAGATACCTTTTATTGAGACTCTGACATCCTTTTGTCCGGCGTGACCGACATTAAGTTTTTCCAATAACTCCTCCGCCTCCCTCAGCAACATGCCGACCTTTCGCATCGGGGGGGGTAATGTATTAATATTCAATGATGTAGAACTTTCTAAAGTCATCACAATATTTAGTTTTCAAAGGTTCAAAATGCACATGTATATCAACGAAGTTGTTTTAAACATTTTTATGGAGAATGATTTTATTAAAGCCATTTACCTAATAAAGACCTTTTTCCAATCTTACATAATCTTTTCGTTCGTTTTAGAATCTTTTATTGGAGGCTTACCCTGCTATCCTCCTCCTTAATTTTCAAAAACATCTCGAAAATCTGACGGAATATTGAAAAAAGGAAAATAATTAAAACAACCTCAATGCTTCATTTCAGCAACTACTTAGCAAATTCAATATTCAACATAATTCTGATATTTTTAGATTATTATCTATAAAATCCTCGCAAAAGTAACAAATATATTCAACTTTTTTATAATTGTTATGTCATTTTTTTATATCTGCCCCCAATATTGGGGAACGGGGTCTTATAAATTTTATTCCTTTAAAATGGCTGACTTATTCAATTTTCTCAGTTAGATTTTATTCCGATTTTTCGGCACACACTTATATTTGACACAAATAAGACTTTTTTTGAATTGTCAACGACTATCAACAAATGTTTAAATATCTAAATTTGCAACCTAACTCCTCGGAACGCTACAATCCTGACTAATAATACATTTCAAATCTTGATCTGACTCATCATACCCATGTCGGCAAGATTACAAACATGAATAGACTTAACCTGAACTAATAACTAATCTAATGAACGCAAGGAAAATTTTGGTAGCAAGCCTGCTTGCTATTGGCGGAGCCTCTCTGGCAACAGCCATTCCTGTCATGACCGCTGTCTCGGCATCTGCCCAAGGCACCGTCATGAACATTTCCGGGACAGTCCTTGACCAGACCGGAGAACCGGTGATCGGAGCGACAGTCATGGAAAAAGGATCAACAAACGGAACTTCTACCGATGTTGACGGTAACTTCACTATCAAAGTAAAACCAGGTTCAACCCTGATTATATCGTATGTGGGTTGTACAACCGTTGAAGTAAAAGCCGAACCCGACATTAAAATCACTCTTAAAGATGAATCCTCGATTCTTGACGAAGTAGTGGTTGTCGGCTTCGGCACACAAAAGAAGGTAAACCTTACAGGAGCCGTCAGTGTAGCAACAGCAAAAGACATCGCTGACCGTCCGGTAAAGAATGCTACCGAAGCCCTCCAAGGAATTATCCCCGGATTACAACTGACCAGAAATGCGGGTGACGTTGAAACAAACATGTCGATCAACATCCGCGGTATCGGCACAATCGGTCAAGGATCAAACGGCTCTCCCCTTATTCTCATAGACGGCATGGAGGGGGATATCAATACTGTCAATCCTTCGGATATCGAAACCGTATCTGTATTGAAAGATGCGGCTGCTTCTTCCATTTATGGTAGCAGGGCACCATTCGGTGTCATTCTGATAACGACAAAAAAGGGATCGGAAGGAAAAGTTGCTGTCAACTATACAAACAATTTCCGTTGGGCATCTCCAATAGGTCTGCCACAGAGCATGAACAGCTATGATTTTGCCAATTATTATAATGAGGCGGCAAAAAATGCTGAATGGGGAGCGATCTATTCTGACGATGTCATGCGTAAGATGCTGGAATTTCAAGCAAACGGAGGAACGAATAAGGGTGGACTCCCGACAAACGGCGAAGTGTGGGGAAAACCGGCAGGCGACCCGTTCACAGAAGGATATGCAAACACCGACTGGTATAGCGAACTGTATCGCGATAACGTGTTTTCAATGGAACATAATGCAAGTGTCAGCGGAGGTAACGCCAACATCAATTACTATGCTTCGTTAGGATACCTTGACTATAACGGTCTGCTCAGGCATGGACATGACGGACAGAAACGCTACAATGCCACCGGAAAATTCTCGGCAAAACTTGCCTCTTGGGTGACTTTCAATTACAGCACAAGGTTTGTAAGGACTGATACCGACCGACCCAACCGGTTTGGGAACGGCTTCTATGAAATGATCGGCAGACAGACATGGCCTAACCTTCCCGTCTACGATGAAAACGGATATTACTTCAATTCAAATGCCGACACACCCGCCATGCAGCTCGCTCTCGGAGGCACACGTAAGGCTCAACGGGATCAGCTTTACCAGCAGGCAGGACTTATTTTTGAACCTATCAAAAACTGGATTACCCACGTCGAATTCAACTATAGTACAGACAACACCGAGGTACGTCAGACAAATCTTCCCTACTACAACCACAAAGTAAACGGGGATATCGACAATACCAACGGCACCTCAAGTCTGTATCAAAGCCTCCTGAAGAACAATTACATGAACTGGAACATCTTTTCCGATTATTCTTTCAGTATCAAAGAGGACAACAACTTCAAAGTGATGCTGGGTTTCCAATCGGAAGAAATGCGCCAGTCAAGCTTTTGGGCACGAGCATACGGACTTCAGGACACTGAGCTGCCTGAACTGGATCTAATGACCGGACTGCAGGGCAACGGGGCTGAACGTGCTCCGGAAGTCGGTGGCGCCCGCAACCAATGGTCGATCATGGGCTTCTTCGGCCGTATAAATTATGATTACAAAGGACGTTATCTTTTTGAAGGGAATCTTCGCTATGACGGTTCTTCCCGCTTCCGTTCAGGGAAACGATGGACTTGGACCCCCTCTTTCTCTCTCGGTTGGAACATCGCTCAGGAAAACTTCTGGGAGACAATACTCCCTTATGTAAATATGCTCAAATTGAGAGCTTCATACGGTAGCCTTGCAAACCAGAATACAGATGTTTGGTATCCCACATACCGCACAATGACAATCGGTCAGGCAAACGGAAACTGGCTTATAGACGGCAAGCGCCCCGCAACAACTTGGGTCAACGGTCTTGTGAGCTCTTCTCTCACATGGGAAAAGGTACGGACTTGGAACTTCGGTCTTGACTGGGGGCTTTTCAACAATCGTCTTCAGGGATCGTTTGAAACTTATATCCGCTATACTGACGACATGGTCGGACCGGCTCTCCAGCTCCCCGCCACTCTCGGACTTTCGGCACCTGCCGCAAACAACTGTGACCTGAAAACAAACGGCTGGGAACTTACCCTTTCCTGGAGAGACGTAACAGCGTTCGGACTTAGCTACGGAGTATCGTTCAATCTCTCTGACGCACGCACATATATCCGGAATTATCCCGGAAATACCACCAATTCTATCTGGAACTATGTGAACGGACGTGAAATCAACGAAATCTGGGGATTTGAAACTGTCGGCATAGCAAAAAGCAAAGCGGAAATGGACGCTCACCTTGAAAAGGTCGGCGGTCAATCTGCATTGGGCGACAAATGGAATGAAGGTGATATAATGTATGCTGACCTCGACGGCAAACCCGGTATCAATATGGGAGACGAAACAATCGACGACCATGGCGACCTCAAAGTTATTGTCAACAGTACTCCTCGTTTCTTCTATGGCAT
>JAIDJJ010000126.1 GCA_029052265.1 Muribaculaceae bacterium | reverse complement strand
AATCCACAAGATCATCTCGCCTAGCCTCTTTACGTTTTGCCACACAGGGCCCGACAAAAACGATTTTAGCATCAGGATGTGTCTCCTTTACAATTTTTGCCGTGTAATACATCGGCGATCTTGTGGTGGAGATAAACGGTTTTATCTCAGGAATATGCTTTTCAGCAAGCTCGATGTAGGCAGGACAACAGGAAGTGGTCATAAACGGCTGTCCTTCCTCCAGTTTTTCAACCAGTTCGGCAGCCTCATGCCTCACCGTATCCATGGCACCCTGCGCCACTTCCACTACTCGTTCAAACCCGACTTCCCGGAACGCACCGTATACGTTTTCAGGCGCGGCATCGAATTGTCCGAGAATGGACGGAGCTACTATGGCTATTACTTTTTCACCCCGTTTTATGGAGTTCAAAACATCAAAAGCCTGAGAAATCTCAAAAATGGCACCGAACGGACATGCGTTCATGCATTTGCCGCAGTAGATACATTTCGATTCATCAATGTGTTCTATGCCATGTTCATCTTTTGAAATGGCTTTTACCGGACACGCCTCTTCACAAGGCACCGGAATGTAGACAATTGCATGATAAGGGCAGCTTTTGTGACAGATGCCGCAGCTGATACATTTGTCGTGGTCAATTTTGGCTTTGCCTGTGTCGGAATCAAGATGAACCGCCCCTTTCGGGCAATTGTGTATGCAGCTTCGTGCCACACATCCGCGGCATAGGGAAGTGACCTCATAGTTCGTGTGTACGCAAGATGAGCAAGCCTCATCTATGACACACATGATGTTTTCCTTTATTTGCCCGGAATTTTCCCTGCCGAGAGCTATTCTCACATATTCAGAGAGAGAGGTTAGCTCGTCTGTCTCGTCCGACATGTCGAGACCAAGCAGCGGGAGCGACTTGTAGCGCCACACCGCACGCTCCTTATGGATACAGCAGCGTCCCGGATGTTTCGAGCGGCGCGGACTCAGTTCAATTGGTAGCCTGTCGATCTTCTCTTCAAGTGATCCTTCTTTCCAAAGCTTGACAAGTTCGGTAAGCAAGCGATGGCGAACAATCATGATGTTGTTTTTAATTGCCATAAGATTGAATGAATGGTCAAAAGGTTAGCGTGTGCAAAATTACATACAATTTTGCGATTTTGCACAAATTTTCACATATTTTTTTAATTTTGGAAACCAGATATGGCAATTTTATAGGGGAAGGGTGGGGCTGTATGTAGA
>JAIDJJ010000125.1:517-4231 GCA_029052265.1 Muribaculaceae bacterium | reverse complement strand
TAATATTCACAATAGAACAGCTGATTGGAACTATTTGGCCTGATATTGTCTTGTTTATTGACAGATCTATCGACGTGCATATAACCAGGATACGCAACAAGATTTCGCCATATGGCAAAAATATAATTTCACGTTCGGGTTACGGATATGGCTGGCAAGATTAAATTATCATTTCACACTCGTGTCCTGCTGACTGTATTCGCGGTGTGCTGGATATTGGTTGGCACCTTTATGGCTTTTCAGTATCATAGGGAAAAAGATTTTAAGGCAAGCCTGTTAAATTCACGGCTTCAGATGCACAATATGCGAATATTGGAAGACATAGGACAGGGGGAAGACATAGATAATGTGATTGCAAGGATCGGGACTCCCATGGGCGGTCTGCGCATTACACTTATTGACCGCGACGGGGACGTGATTTATGACAATAATGATCAGACACCTTTTCCAAGCACCAATCATAATTCCCGACCGGAAATAATGAAAGCAAGGGCAAACGGTGAAGGATATGCCGTTGACCGCTTTTCCTCAAGCGACGACATAAATTACTTTTATTCTGCGAGACTCGGAAGCAACGGGGCAGTAATACGTTCGGCAGTGCCGTATTCACACACGCTTTCTGAATTTTTAAAGGCAGACAGCACAATATTATGGATAATGGGTGGCTTGACGGCAGCCATGAGTCTCATTGCCTTCATGGCGACCCGTAAAATATCTCTGAGTATCGAAAGGCTAAATAATTTTGCGGCAAAAGCTGAACGTGGAGAACGAATATATTGTGGAGAATCTTTCCCTCATGATGAACTCGGAAGCATTGCAAGCCACATCGTGAAACTATATGTGCAGCGTGATGAACAGCATCGGGAGGCCCTCAGGCTGCAACGGGATAAGGTGAGGTTAAAAAAACAGCTCACTAATAATATTAACCACGAACTCAAGACTCCCGTGGCATCAATACTCGTTTGTCTTGACCTTATTGAAGATCATCCTGAATTGCCGGAAGTGAAAAAAAATGAATATATAGGACGAATCAGAACAAATGCAATGCGCCTGAATACGTTGCTGAAAGATGTGGCGGCAATTACAAGAATGGACGAAGGTAGCGGATTGATTGAAAAAAACGACATAGATCTGACATCTCTCATAACAGAAATCGTGGAGGAAGAGAAACTTAAAACCGACATGACTATCAACGTCAGTATACCGGATCTTAAAATAAACGGCAACCGTCAATTGCTTGAATCAATCTTCAGAAACCTGATAGACAACGCAATCGCATATAGTGGAGCAACCGAGTTTTCCATTAAAGCTGATCAATCGGGTAATTTCAAAATAAGCGACAATGGCTGCGGCATTTCATCCGAACATCTTCCTCATATTTTTGAAAGGTTTTATCGTGTTGACAAAGGAAGATCCCGTGCAGCCGGGGGTACCGGACTCGGGCTGGCGATTGTAAGAAATGCCATTATGATTCATGGAGGAGAGATAAAAGTGTGTAGTATAAATGGTCTTACTTTTGACTTTAATCTCGAAGTTAACAAAAACGCAACATAAAATTTATATTTTATCAACATAATTATCTGAATTTTGCTGTATAAAACTAAATTTTAGATAATTATGGATATACTTTTTCTCGGTATAGTAATTTTCCTGTTTTTACTTGCAGTGTTTGATCTCTCTGTAGGTGTGAGCAACGATGCTGTAAATTTCCTCACTTCTGCTGTGGGATCAAAGGCGGCATCGTTCAAAAAAATAATTATTGTAGCCGCCATAGGTGTATTTATAGGCGCTGTCATGAGTAATGGAATGATGGATGTGGCAAGACATGGTATTTTCCGTCCTGAAAATCTGTCGTTCTATGATATAATCGCCATATTCATGGCTGTCATGGTGACTGATATAATTCTGCTTGACGTGTTCAACTCGTTGGGGATGCCCACATCCACAACAGTATCAATGGTATTTGAATTGCTGGGAGCCACATTCGTTGTAGCTCTCTTCAAGATTGCCGCGCCCGAAAACACTCTCGGGATGGGAGATTTGTTGAATACCGAAAAAGCCCTGTCCGTAATATTGGGAATATTCTTATCAGTGGCAATCGCTTTTGTTTTCGGAACAATCGTACAGTTCCTCTCAAGAATTATTTTTACTTTCGAATACAAAAGTAAATTAAAATGGAAAGTCGGTTTGTTCGGAGGTGTGGCTTGCACTGCAATAATATATTTCATGCTCCTGAAAGGGATCAAAGACATGACCATCATGACCCCTGATCTGAAAGCATGGATAAATCATAACACCGCCCTGATACTTGGCGGGTCGTTCGTAGGGTTCACTCTATTGATGCAACTTCTGCACTGTCTGAAAGCAAATGTACTTAAGGTGGTGGTTCTTTTAGGCACGTTCTCTCTTGCAATGGCATTTGCCGGCAATGACCTTGTAAACTTTATTGGCGTACCTCTCACCTCTCTTGCCTCTTATCAGGATTATATGGCATCTGGAGGAGACAATCTGCACGGATTTACAATGGGCAGCCTCAATGGTCCGGCAAATACTCCATTTTATTTCCTTCTGGGCGCGGGGATGATAATGGTGGTATCTTTAGCGACTTCCAAAAAGGCACGCCAGGTAACTCAGACTACAGTCGGCTTAAGTTCAAAATCGCAAGGTGATGAGATGTTCGGATCATCCAGGTTAGGCAGATCTCTTGTCAGGGCGGCTATAAATGTCCACTCCTGGGTGAGCGATCACACCCCCCAAAGAGTGAAATCATGGATCAACAAGCGCATGGACAGCACAGTTACTCAGGAAGAAGACGGTGCGGCATTCGACCTTGTAAGAGGATCTGTCAACCTTATGTTGGCAGGCATACTTATTGCCATAGGCACTTCATTAAAATTACCGCTCTCTACAACTTTCGTGACATTCATGGTGGCTATGGGTACTTCTCTCGCAGACCGCGCATGGGGCAGAGAAAGTGCAGTTTTCCGTATCACGGGGGTAATATCTGTAATCGGAGGATGGTTCCTGACTGCTGCTGTGGCATTCATAGGGGCAGGTATCGTAGTATGTCTCATGCATATGGGGGGAGTCCCTGTAATGATTGCCGGCGGTGTCATAGCTCTTGCCCTTCTTATCAGAAGCAACATTCGTTTCAGAAAGAAAAGGGAGGCTGAAGAAAGCGACAGTCTGTTCCAGACAATTCTCTCAACCGAAAATCAGTCTGATGTATGGAAACTTCTTATCATATACATAAATGAAAAACAGCACATGTTTCTTGATTTTGCAGCTGATAGTTTTGAAGATGTCACTAAAGGATTTATAAACGACGATACAAAACTTCTATCCAGATCGGAAAAAGCATTGATCACAGAAAAGGAAGTGATCAAATCTCAACGGAGAAAACTTACCCTCTGCATGCGGAAAGTGACTCCGGCAACAGCCATAGAGAAAAGTACATGGTTTCATCTGAGCAACAATATGGCAATGTCTATGACATATAGCCTTCGCCGGATAAACGAAGTATGTAAAGAGCATGTCGACAATAATTTCCGTCCACTTCCCAAAGAATTTCATCAATCTTTTTCCGATATGTGCGAAATGATCATTTCTGTTCTTAAGGATTCTGCCGATCAGATTGAGGAAAGCAAACCGGAAACAATCGACGAACTCAGAAAAAGATGCAGCATGATAAAAGACAAGCTCACATATCTTACA
>JAIDJJ010000125.1:0-507 GCA_029052265.1 Muribaculaceae bacterium | reverse complement strand
GGGGTGTATGAGCTTCTTCAGAAAGGTGATGCTGATAATATGACTGTGGCATACGTTTATCTTAACGTCCTTCAGGAAAGTCAGGAGTTTATCACCTCTTTGAGAAAGATGCTAAGAGCTTCCGGAAAACTGAATCTTGAACCTTCATATTACCGAAGCTTCTCTTATCACGAGTCTTTTAAGGTTCAGTAAGCAATGATCGGCTTGGCAGAATAGACAATTAATTGATAAGTTGCCGGATATTAAATTAAGTGTGATGCCTTTGGCGAGTTCAACATGCCAAAGGCATCTATACTAATAAAATAAATTCCGGCTCATCAGCATTGCTTTAATAAACAATTTTAAGCTGCGAGACATTTATAATATGAGCAGCAGCTGCTTAAATGAGGCTCTTAAAAACATCTAATCTTTCCTGAGCCGTTTAAGTTGTCTCATGAATTATCTTTTCGATTCAACAAATAATTACATATCAAAGACATAATAATTATATTATTTTTAATTATGCTA
>JAIDJJ010000124.1:376-1235 GCA_029052265.1 Muribaculaceae bacterium | reverse complement strand
TCTCGGGATCGTTTTCGAAACAGAAAAGCAGGCGTGCCAACATCTCTTCGTTATAATCCGGCAATTCATATGGCCAGATTTTCTTTGCAGCGTTGCGAGTGGATGTAGACATTCCTCCGCGTTCCATAAATTCCACCGTAGGTTCTATGGAGACAGTCAGAGCCCATCCCGCCCCGTATTGCGACACATAAGGTTGGTCAATCCAGGTTCCGGCAATGTCTATGCGGTAAGGGAGATTAGATTTAACATTGGAGCGTAGCGAGGTGGTGGAGCGGGCGTCAAGTCCGGTATCCGGCACCCGTTCAAGCTCGACGTACTCTATCCCGCGTTCCTTGCAGAGATTCCGTTTTATGTCGCTTCCGCCGTCGGAATTGACCACGAATACATCCGGCTTTACTAAGTCGAGCGTGTCAAGGAAGTCGAGCATTCCGCTGCCGGGGTTTATATAGGCATCGGTGACGTAACGGATCGCCTTGACCATATAAAGGCGTTCCTTCTCGGAATAGACCGTCTTGCGGTTTTTCAATTCCAGAATAGTCTTGTCTGACCCTATGCCGACATAGAGGTCGCCGTATTGAGATGCCTCCTTGAAGAATGCCACATGCCCGGAATGGAGCATGTCGTAGCATCCGGAGACAAAAACTTTCTTTTTCATAATTATATCATGACATAACAATTAGCAAAGCTATCGCTCCGGTGACCCTCGTGATTATACGTTTGCTAATTTTCAATAGCCACTTATTTTGCAAAGATAGTCATTTTGATTCGTACAAATATAATTATTTTATGGTTACTTGTAAAAGACTCCCACAATAAATTTCATGCGCCAGCTCTGGTGAGGCTTAATAGCGGTTTGCAT
>JAIDJJ010000124.1:0-366 GCA_029052265.1 Muribaculaceae bacterium | reverse complement strand
TTATCTTTGCTTTAAATAACACTCATCCCATGCACTCCAATCCAAAATATATAAACCCTTTTGTAGATTTCGGTTTCAAGTATCTTTTCGGACGCGAGGAATAGAAACCTTTCCTGATGGATCTTCTGAACGTGATACTCAGTGGGGATCCCGGATTCTCCCCGATTGTCAAGCTCGATTATCTTGACAAGGAGATGAGCCGTCATGACAGGAACGTGCGTGGTGTGATCTATGATATACATTGCGAGACTTCTGACGGGAAACGGTTTACCGTGGAAATGCAGAACCAGCCGCAGGGTTATTTTTTCGACCGCATAATATCTGTCTCTATTACAAAAAACGTGGCCAAGGAGCCCGAAGATAAAG
>JAIDJJ010000123.1:1518-2125 GCA_029052265.1 Muribaculaceae bacterium | reverse complement strand
CAAAGGGGGGAAACAATGGAAATTGTCCCGATCTACCAACATCACCTTGTATTTATCCTTATCAAGATGCTTCACAAGATTCAATCCGGCAAATCCTCCTCCGATTATAATAATTTTTTCCATCTTAATCTATTTGGAATCAATTCTTCGGAAGAAACCGCTGCCGGTTGACACTCTGATTCTACCGACAAGGTTTCTTATACTCTTGATAACGCATCCGACTGATGTTAGTTCAACATTTCCCAATGCCTGCCGCCTCAAGATAATCAAGACAGCGGTCAACGGCGGCATAACTGACGCAGCCTGCACATACCGCATGTCTGTTCATCTTGCGCCGCTTCAAATCTATCGTCCACAAAAACTCCCTCAATCATATCTTCTATACCTTGTGAAAATTCATCCGCACATTCCTTATAGGAATATATGGTCTCTCCCCCTATCTTGGGAAGATTTTCTTCATTCTTAAAAATCCGGGGCACATCATATATTTCCATACGGACATCCTCATATCCTTTCCTCAGTATTTTCCCTAAAAGCCAAGCATATGTAAACAACTGGAAAACTTGCTCCGAGCGGTAGTCTCCACGCAGCACTTCCTCCATTGAAT
>JAIDJJ010000123.1:0-1508 GCA_029052265.1 Muribaculaceae bacterium | reverse complement strand
CCATTGAATCTGCACCGAGCTTTATTCTGCCTGTCTTATAATCCACTATCCTCAGACACGCTTTCCCTTCGACAGTGATTTCATCAAGACGGTCTATGGCAAACTTGAAGTTCACTATCCTGCCGGATCGCAATTTTATACGTTTTTTCTCTTTGATCTCACATCCATATATTTTAAATGGTGCGATACGCATGTCATGACGCATGACCCGTATAGCCTGATCCATTATCTGCTTTCCAATTATTTCGGCTGCCCCGGTCAAGGGGGTGTCAAGATTTTCTTTCGGCAAATGGAAATGCTCTGAGTTTACAAGCCGTGTTATCTTTCTCCAAAGTTCACCCTTATCTTCCGACAATGCTGCAAGGGTCTCCTTTTTCATCACAAGCGGGACTTCAAGATACCGTTTTCTCATTCCCTCCGGAAGATATAGCTCCTCCATCAAGGCATGCAGTATGTTGCCCACTCCAATGGCATCTATAAATTCTGATTTTTCAGGATCAGTATCTATGCCCATCACAGACTGATAGAAAAATCTCACCTGACATTCCCGATATGTATTCAGAGCGGATGCGGAAAAATTTTTTGCGCCTTTGGAATCACTCTCAAATTCATTGAGACGTTGCTTCACCTCATCCGATTTATTAACCGAAGGATCATAGGGAGTTTTTCCCGACAACAAAAATTTCCATCCCTGCTCTTCAAGGATACCATTCGCAAATAGATGTCTTAACTGTAATACATATCTCGATATATCCCCGCTTCTCAAACCACCCCCCGTACGCGCGTCATAAATCATGGTCACTTCCTTTGCCCGACTTATCATCCTGTAGAAATAATAAGCAAAAATAGATTCCGCGTAGTTCGACGGGGGCATCCCGAATGCATGGCGCAGACTGTCGGGTATGAAGCTGCGGCTCCTTGCCCGGAGAGGCATGATTCTCTCATTCATCGAAAGGATCACAAGATGATCAAAATCAATGGAACGGGTCTCAAGTGTACCCATAACCTGCAAACCAGTCAATGGCTCACCTTCAAATCCCACACTTGACCCGGCAAGCAATCTGTCGGCGAGATGGAACACTGTATTCGGTGCTATGCGTATTCCGTATTCTTCAAGAAGGGAGCCAAGCCGCCTCAAAGCATCTCTGTATATCTCTATATGATCAGTCTCAAGACGGCACTTCATCATACCCGATCCGTTTGCAGGCAAGCTCTCTTTCACAGTGGAAAGCACTCCATCCAAAAATTCTATTGTCTTATCAGGGTTGGAATCAAGCCGGGAAAAATCAAGCATACATGCAGCTTCAGGGGAGAATGCTCTTATTTCACTGATCGTTATGGTTGATTTATGATGCTTGTCAAGATACCCTGTCAGACGGTTGACAGCAGATGTGCCGAATGCTGCATGAGAAAACGGATGAGAAAGAAATATCCTGAGATCCTTATGATAGAACGATGCGCCTTCACCGGTTGACCGGCGATTGCGGTAAAGAGCCTTGAAATGTCGC
>JAIDJJ010000122.1 GCA_029052265.1 Muribaculaceae bacterium | reverse complement strand
TCGTATTATAAACGTTTAATTTTAATAAAATATGTAGCTTAAAAAATTGGCAAATCTACCCTAACTATGAAAAAAGCAATATTATGCATGCTTTTGCTGTCTGCATTGGGAGTCAATGCACAGGATTGGTATGTCACGACTGATGGCAAGCCTTGGCAACAAAAGAAGGCTTCGTTGGCTTCAAAAGCTTCATCAAAACCTGTTTTGGAAATAACAGGCAATGAGGAAGGAAATACGTTCAAATCATGGGGCACTTGTTTCAATGAATTGGATGCAGATGCGCTCAAACTTCTTACTGAGGCAGAGCAGCAGGAAATATACCAAAATATGTTTGCTCCTGATGGAGACTTGAGATTCACCCGTGGACGACTTACCATGAATGCGAATGACTATTCTCGTGCTTGGTACAGCTGTTCGGAAGTGCCCGGTGATTTCAGTTTGAAATATTTCAATATCGATCATGACAAGGATAATGTCATCCCTATGATCCACGGAGCATTGAAGCAAAATCCCGACATGACGTTCTGGATGTCGCCGTGGTGTCCTCCGGCTTGGATGAAAATCAACAATGACTATCCGGTTGTCAGCAGTAAATTCAATAATCTGCCGGAAGAATGCAACTATTATTTATTTGAATCTTCAGACGCCGTGATCGACGAAGATGAAATGAAACTTATGGGAGACCGTAATGGCGTGTTTCCCCATCGACTTGCGGTCAATGACTATTTCATACAGGATCCACGCTATCTAAAGGCGTATGCCGACATGTTCTGTAAGTTTATCGATCTTTATGCAGAGCAGAACATACCGATCGACATGGTAATGTATCAGAACGAGGCATATAGCTATACACCTTATCCCGGATGTGCATGGACAGCCGAAGGGACGCAGAGATTCAACCGGGATTATCTTGCCCCAGCATTGAAGAAAAAACATCCGGAAGTAAAGCTTTATCTCGGCACATTCAATACAAACCGTCAGGATTACATAGAGAAAATTCTGTCAGATGAAAAGTTGGTTGACTGTATTGATGGAGTGGGTGTTCAATGGGAAGCGCGTGAAGTGTTTGACAAACTTAAAGAGAAGTATCCGCAGTTGAATTTTATCCAGACTGAAAGCGAATGTGGAAGCGGCACATTTGACTGGAAAGCGGGAGAACATACTTTCTTTTTGTTATGTGATTATATAGGCAAAGGTTGCAATGAGTATTTCATATGGAATTTCATTCTCCCTGATCATGGTGAATCTCCCTGGGGCTGGAGACAGAATGCCTTGATTCATGTGGATTCAGCGAACAAAACTTTCAGATATACACCGGAATATTATGCCGTGAAGCATTTCTCAAACCTTGTGGCTCCCGGCAGTAAGATGGTGGGTTATGTAGCTGATAAGAAAAACCCTGTGATTGTGTTCCGTACTCCAGAAGGCAAACATCTTACAATGGCGGGTAACTTCACGGATAAATCTGTCAAGAAAACCGTAAAGATCGGCAAGAAATATCTTAACATGAATCTTGC
>JAIDJJ010000121.1 GCA_029052265.1 Muribaculaceae bacterium | reverse complement strand
GATAAAAAGGTTCTTTCTCCCTCCCGGCAATCATATCCTCACTCGCCTCACGGGTGATTTGCCAATTTCCTTCAGATGCCTGAATATTTATTCCTTATCCGTAAAACAGTTTAAACGACTTCAATATCACAAAAGTCAGTAAAACTCCTGCAACGTGTCAGAATTTCCGTTTATTTTCCACAAAGGTAATGTTTTGTCGGGAAGTGACAAAAAAATTCCTTAATTTTGCAATCACAAATCTTTCTCCCCATATTCCTCTCTCCTATTTCACCAATATTATTATCTAACGATGATTTTTATGATGGATAATGTAAGAAACATAATATTTGATCTCGGAGGAGTCGTGATCGACCTTGACCGCAAAAGGGCAATCGAGGCGTTGTCGCGATTAGGATTGGAGCATGCCGCCGCTTTGCTCGGCGAATATGAGCAGAAAGGTCCGTTCCTGATGCTGGAGACGGGCGAGCTCTCAGCTGCCGAACTATATGACACCCTCCTGCCACAATGCAACCCCGGAACAACCGCAACCGATATCCAGAACGCTTTTGAAAAATTTCTTGTCGGCATACCTGTAGACCGTCTACGGACAATCCGCGCTCTTCGAGATGCCGGCTATAATCTCTTTGTCCTGTCGAATACAAACCCCATTATGTTTAACCACTGGATCGACGAAAAGTTCCGCCAGGAAGGGAAAACGGTAAATGATTATTTCGACGGCATTGTCGTTTCTTTTCAGGAACGCACTTGCAAGCCCGATCCGACAATCTTCAATAATCTTGTTAAAAGGTATAACCTCGACGCCGCTGCCACAATCCTTTTGGACGATTCCGAAGCCAATTGCAAGTCAGCACGTTCCGTGGGTCTGCAGGCAATACAGGTTAAGTCTGCCGGCGATGACTCATTCATGGCTATTTGTGAAAGACTGTTGGAGAAAGGATCGGCAAAATGAGACACAGGGCTGCAGTGATCGGCACGTTCGACGGCGTTCATCTCGGTCACGCCGCCGTTCTGTCTGCACTTTTAAATGAAGCGGAGGCACGGAATCTTGAACCCACAGCTATCACTTTTGACCGACACCCACTCTCCCTGATCGACCCCGCACGAGAGCCCGAGGCAATCACCACCACTCACCGAAAGGAAGAACTTATCCGCAAAACGGGAGCCAACCCTCTTGTGCTGCCATTCGATGATAAACTGCGTGCCACAACCGCTGCCGAATGGATGAAATTTCTTAAAGACTCTTATGACGTGGAATTGCTTGTGGTGGGCTACGACACCACTTTCGGATGCGACGGGCTCTCCTACTCTATCTCAGGATATAAAAAGCTGGGAGAAGAAAACGGCATAGAAGTGATCGAGGCGCCTTTTGTTGCCGGGATAAGCAGTTCCGCTATCAGGAAAGCCATACGCGAAGGGGATGTATGCCACGCCTCGGAAATGCTGGGACGCCACTTCTCGTTAAGCGGAATCACAGTCGGTGGAAACAGGCTGGGAAGAACCATAGGATTCCCTACGGCAAACATCGTGCCTGCTCCCGGGATAATAATACCGGCAAACGGAGTCTATGCCGCGAAAGCGACACTGCCCGACGGCTCACATGTCGGGGCGATGGTCAACATCGGCACGCGCCCCACGATCATGAGAGGTAATGACAGGACCGTAGAGGCTCACCTTATCGGATGGGAAGGTGATCTATACGGCAAGGGCTTAACCATTGCGTTTGTTTCGCGCCTCCGTGACGAGGCAAGGTTTAATTCCATAGATGCCCTG
The DNA here is from genome assembly GCA_029052265.1 of Muribaculaceae bacterium. Classification (GTDB taxonomy): domain Bacteria; phylum Bacteroidota; class Bacteroidia; order Bacteroidales; family Muribaculaceae; genus Lepagella. The sequence goes on along the minus strand of JAIDJJ010000121.1, from coordinate 26,858 downwards.
AGACGTCAGCTTGAAAAAGACAGGCGCGAAACCGGGCAAATACTCGAAAAAGAGGGTAAACAACCGTCAGCCGCCAATTTCTAAAAAAAAATTCACAACGCATACGACAAAACACCGTAAATAATGGTTATATTTGCAAAATATAAACCTTTGCGGTTCTCTTGGGTCTGCTCAAGTTGATTCCGGACGCCGCTTTCACCACATTCCGCTATGAACGATATTGAAATTGTTAACTTTGCAACGACTCCAAGTATTGTGAGCCGATATATGAGAGAGCTGCGCGACGTCAACATCCAGAATGACCCTATGCGCTTCCGGCTTAACCTCTACCGAATCGGAGAGATAATGGCATACGAAATCTCCAAACGCCTTGACTATACCCAAGAGAAAGTACAGACTCCATTGGGATTCACGATGTGTCACGAACCCGTAAATAAAATTGTGCTCGGCACTATCCTGCGCGCCGGACTGCCGTTCCACCATGGTTTCCTGAATTTCTTCGACCATGCGGAAAACGCTTTTGTAAGCGCATACAGAAGATACAAGGAAAGCAGCGACAAGTTTGATGTGCTCGTCGAATATATGGCTGCCCCGAAAATTGATGGAAAAACGCTGATCCTTATCGACCCGATGCTTGCTACCGGAAGCTCTATGGAACTCGGCTATCAGGCGCTCCTTAAAAAAGGCACCCCATCGCGGATACATATCGCCACAACAATAGCTTCCCGCAAGGCGGTGGAATATATATGCGAAAAATTCCCCGGCGGAATCACTACGTTGTGGGCAGGTGCCATCGATCCGGAAATCAACGCCCACAGCTATATCATACCGGGACTTGGAGACGCCGGAGACCTCGCATTCGGTGTTAAAGACGATAACTGACTTTAAATCCCCTGTCAAGTGATTCTAAAAAGCATAGATATCCTCAATTTCAAGAACATCGCGGCGACAACTCTTGAGTTTTCCAATGGAGTCAATTGTCTGTTGGGCATGAACGGCATGGGGAAAAGCAATCTTCTTGAGGCGATACATTTCCTAAGCATGGCGCGTCCCATGACGTCGCTCCCGGACAATGCATTGATCCGCCACGGAGAGGAAATGCTTATTGTCAAAGGGGAATACCTCTCGGATTCAGGAACCACCGACACGATAGCATGCGGCATAACAAAAGGGAAAGGGAAAAGCCTGAAACGAAACGGGAAGGAATACAGGAGATTCTCAGAACACATCGGACGCTATCCGATTGTCACAGTCACTCCCGGAGACTCACAGCTTGTCAACGGACCTGGTGAAGACCGGCGCAAGCTGATGGATATGGTCATCTCGCAGGCTAATCCCGACTATCTCGCCCGGCTAATAAGATACAACCGTTCTCTCGAAAGCCGCAACCGGATGCTGCGCGCCGGAGTAAGAGACGCGTTGCTCTTCGAATCGGTCGAAGCCGGAATGGAAGAGGCGGCAGAGGTGATCCACGCCACCCGCGCCTCTTGGGTCACCACAATAGCGCCTAAGGTGGAAAAATGCTACTCCAGGCTTGCCGGGGAAAAAGAGAGTGTCGAGATAAGTTATTCCAGCCAGCTCTCCGGGAAATCCATGAAAGATCTTCTGGACGAACGGCGGCAGAAAGACTCCATACTGGGTTACACATCTGCCGGGACACACCGCGATGACATAGAGGCAAAACTTGACGGATACAGCCTTAAACGATTAGGCAGTCAGGGACAGGTGAAGACTTTCACTGTCGCATTGCGGCTCGCGATTTTCGACTATCTCAAAGAAACAAACGGGACAACCCCATTGCTGTTGCTTGATGATATTTTTGACAAGCTCGATGCTTCGAGAGTGGAAAGTATTATGCAGGAAGTGACCGGAAACCAGACTTTCGGACAGATTTTTATAACCGATACAAACCGAAAACACCTTGACGACATCCTGTCCGGAATGCAAGGACCGTGTTCTATGCTCAATGTGGCGGACGGAGTCTTCTCTCCGTTAACCAATTAAAAATATGGAAAGAAAAGAATCTCAAAGCATAGGCGACATCCTTCGTGTCGCTTTTCAAGAAAACTGCATGCAGGACCGTCTTGACGAATGCAAGGCGGTGGAATGCTGGAATTTTATTATCGGGGAAACTAACGCCCGGGAATGCCGACGCCCTTTTGTAAAAGACGGCATTATGACCGTGGGAGTTCCCAACGCATCCCTGCGGCATGAACTTTCCATGAACCGCTCATCAATCCGCCGGTCGATTAATTCAATGATCGGCAAAGAAACCATTATTGAAATCCGTTTCATCTCATGAATCCAGATATTATACCAAATCCCGAAATATTTCATCACCACACCCCGGTGCAACTCCGCTTCAATGATGTGGACGTGCTCGGACATATGAACAATACTGTCTATTTTTCCCTTTATGACACCGCCAAAGCGGAATATTTCTCAACCGTGCAGGGAAAACCAATAGACTGGAAAAACATAGACATCGTAGTGGCGAATGTAAATTGTGCATACATCTCACCTATATTTTTCGGAGAAAAAATCGAAGTGCTTACCACTTGCATGTCGATATCTGAAAAAAGTTTCAAATTATTGCAGATGATCAGAAAAGCTGATTCCCTGGAGCCTAAATCAATCTGTGAGACTATAATGGTCAGTTTCGACCCACACACACAGACCGTATGCGAAATGCCTGAAGTTTGGAAAAAACAGCTCTGCGACTTCGAGAAACGCGACCTTATCAAGAAAAAATAATCAACATATACTATGACACAAATTGAAATACCATTGAAACTTGACAGTTTCAAAAAACATTCTCCCGAGATCGAAGTCCTGGAAGAAGTGATGAAATGCCGCAAAGATACAGGGCGGCTCATGGAAGAGGGAAGGGAGATGGACGCCATGCAGCGCACCGTGGAAGCCCTCAGGACGATGCGGGAGTTTCCTGACTTCAGCGACATTGAATTCAGGGCGTTGCTCGTCGCTGTGATATTCGACCTCGCGGAGATCCATTTCACATTAAAAGACTATAAGCAAAGTGAAAAGGAGCTTGACACTCTTTTCAAGATACTTGATAATCTCGTAAAACTTGATGAAGCACGCTTCGGCAAATTCCACATCCTCGCAATGGAATTGTCGACCAGAATATTACGTTCTCGTAAAAAAGCACTCGATCTGCTTGTCAAACAGCAGATAAATGCCGGGGCACTATATGACAAGGTAAATTCGGGTGTCGTGGCAGCCACTGACAAACTTGTGGACTCTCTGCGCAATGTCGGGCAGCTGCTTGCATCCACCGGAGATCTGAAGGCGGCGTTGAAGTTCTATGCCGAGGCAATCAAATTTTCAAAGAAACGCACCGGCAGAGTCACAAGAAAAGAGATCAAGATGACCATTGAAATGGCGGAGATAATGATGAGGATTAAATCCATGAGACCCCGTGCACTCCGTCTTCTCAATGCCATATTGCCACACGCCATTTCTCTTGAGACTATTGAACTCGAACAGGACATCCTTGCCCTGACTGCACTGATAAACGCCGAGACTGACAACGAGTCCAAATGGAAAAATTTCATACATCAGCTCACCGTTTCTGCAAAATCGAAATTCAAGAAAAATTCCAAAGAAGAGAAAAAAGACCAGTAGTTTAATAAATCAACAGATAAAACAATAATGTCTACCATATTGAATACCAACGGTGCCGAATTGTCGATTCCGGAACTGCGTCCTGAAGTAAAAGGGAATTTTTATATAATCACCGCTGACTGGAATCCGGAGGTCACTTACGCATTGCGCGACGGTGCCATCGATGTGTTGCGCAAAGCCGGAGTGAAAGAAGAGAATATTACCGCTCTTTCTGTCCCCGGCACCGTCGAACTTGTAAATGCCGCAGCCGTGGCTATTAATCAGGGAAAACTTTCCAGATATTCCGAAAACGGAGACCTGATTCCCGGAAAGCCGGTGGAAGCTGTAATCGTCATCGGATGCGTGATACGTGGTGACACTCCTCATTTTGATTATGTATGCCAGATAGCCGCACAAGGTGTGGCGAACATTAACGCTGAAGGGAAAACTCCCGTGATTTTCGGAGTCCTGACCGTCGACAACCAGCAGCAGGCGTTAGACCGTGCCGGAGGTTGCCTCGGCAACAAAGGTGCGGAAGCCGCATGCGCTGCAATATCTATGGCAAATTTCCCCCACATTATCTAAAAAAGAAACCTCTTTAACTCATAGCGATCGCCACAGACCGGCATAAAATCCGGACTGTGGCGATCGCCTTATTATGCCGGATAATTGCCTTTAATAGTATAATTTAACTTTTATACACTAATATTTAGCGTCAAGTCTCCGTTTTCATATCGGATTATAAAATAGATTTTGAGCTGCTATTAGTCCGACAAAGATATCCCCGTGCAGGGGCACCTATCCGATGCGAAATATCGTCGGGATCACCTATATATATCCTTTTTTCATTCACCTAATCTTTTAAAATTATGTTCTACAACTTCATTTCTGACACCACAGGTGCGGCTTTTCTCACCGAGCAAATTCTTTCAGACACCGCGTTCTTCAGCCATAATCACGCCGAAGAGCATGGATCGTTCATAACCGAAAACTTTTTTTCATGACTTAGATATGTTTTAGAACCTTGATCTATACCATTATACACGAAAAACATAATTGTCTAAATTTTGGGTTATATACATTAGTAATTTCTATCAACTGCAGAAGATACGGAAGCCATCTTCAGCCATGCCGGACTCTCCTTTCCGACATGACTGGCGGTGGAGTCGGAAGCAGGGGAAAACCGGGCACCGGGAGGTGACCGGTTTTTTTGTTTATATCCTTATTTTTCATTAACTTTGCCAAACGGCTTTTAGCCGCTTTATGGATACTTTTCTTTAACATTTACTCTGTTTTTTCTTAAATGACTCCATATCTCCCTCAAAATCCGCAAGATGAAGACCGGATGGTGGAAAACGCCTATCAGGAAGTCCTACATGCATATCTGACAAGCAACCACCGGAAAAAAGTGGAAATCATCGAACGTGCTTTCCGATTTGCAAAAGATGCACATAAGGGCGTAAGACGAAGAAGCGGCGAACCTTACATTCTCCATCCCATCGCCGTGGCAAAAATCGTAATATCCGAACTCGGGCTCGGGTCTACTTCTATCTGTGCAGCCCTGTTGCATGATGTAATCGAAGACACTGAATATACAAGGGAAGATATCGAGGCGGCTTTCGGAGCAAAAATCGCTGACATAGTCGAAGGGTTGACCAAAATTTCCGGTGGGATTTTCGGTGACAAAGCTTCTATGCAGGCTGAAAACTTCCGGAAACTGCTTCTGTCAATGTCTACCGACATCCGGGTGGTGCTGATAAAGATGGCTGACCGCCTGCACAACATGCGCACTCTCGGATCTATGCGCCAGGAAAAACAATATAAGATCGCAGGAGAAACCCTTTACATATATGCTCCTCTCGCCCACAGGCTCGGGCTTTTCAAGATAAAGCAGGAACTGGAAGATCTTGCTTTCAGATACGAGCACCCCACTCAGTATGCCGCAATAATGGAGAAGCTGAGCGAAACAGAGGAACACAGGCAGCGGATAGTGGAAGAATTTGTATCTCCTGTGAGAAAAATGCTTGATGATGCCGGTTTCAAATACGAGATAAAGGCACGGGTGAAAAGCGCCTATTCCATATTCAACAAAATGCAGAACAAGAATATCCCCTTTGAGGAGATATATGATGTCTATGCTGTAAGAATAATTTTCGATAACGACGACGACTCTCTTGAAAAAATACGCTGCTGGCAGATATATACCTTTTTCACTGACGGACACCGCCTGCATCCCGACAGACTCCGCGACTGGACAAGCACTCCAAAGGCTAACGGCTACCGTGCCCTACATCTCACCGCTATGGGGCCGGAAGGGAAATGGATCGAAGTGCAGATAAGATCAAGGAAAATGGACGAGATTGCAGAACTCGGATATGCAGCTCATTGGAAATATAAAACCGGCGTGCATGAAGACGAAAGCGAACTCGACACCTGGATGAACACTATCAAAGATATCCTGGCTAACCCTGAACCAAACGCGATAGATTTCCTTGACACAATAAAACTCAATCTTTTCTCTACCGAGATTTATGTATTCACCCCCAAAGGGGACCTCATCACCCTCCCTTCCGGATCGACTGTGCTTGACATGGCTTTTGCGATACATTCGGAAGTGGGCACACACTGCATTGCCGGAAAAATCAACCATAGGCTCGTGCCTCTCTCTCACAGGCTCGACAGTGGAGACCAGGTGGAGATTATCACTTCGGAATCTCAATCCCCACAGGAGGAATGGATGAAATTCTGCCATTCCGCAAAAGCGCAGAACCGTCTCAGGTCTATTCTCCGCAAAGACCATAAGATTCTTGCGGAACGAGGAAAGAAAATCTTTGACGAAATTCTGGAAAAAGAAGGGATCACCCCATCCAATCAATTCTTTTCAAAACTTCTGGCAAGCCACCATCTCCAGAACCGGAACGACCTCTATATCATGATTGCCAATGATGTCTTGAATCTTTCCCCGAAAGAGCTCAAGGAAATGGCGGTCAACAAAAAATCTCTGATGAAGAAAATTCTCCGGAATCCTTTTGTATCGAAAAAAAATGCGGACTCTCAAAAAAAGGAACCGGTCAACAGAAAAGAGGTATATGTGCTCCGGCCTGACGACTCCACCCCCAACTATAAGCTTGACTCATGCTGCGCTCCGGTGCCCGGCGACGATGTCTTCGGATTTGTGGATGACGACGAATGTGTGGTGCTGCATAAGACCGACTGCCCGATAGCCCTGCGTCTCAAGAGCGCTTACGGACAAAGACTCGTGGCGACAAGCTGGGGCGGTGTGGCAAAACGTTTCCTCGCCACAATAAGTATCGACGGTATAGACAGACATGGTATCCTTGAAGAGATCACTGCAACCGTTTCATCCCGGATGAACATAAATATCCGTGGATTAAACATTGCCGCCAGGCAGGAAGTCTTTCATTGCGACCTGACAGTACAGATCGATACTGTAGAGACTGTCGATGCCATCTGCAATGCTTTAAAAAACATTAAGGGCATTAAATTCGCCCGACGAACTTCATAAGACGAACTTCATAAAAAGAGTAAATCTCACAATTTTTTTACCATGTGGAATAACCTGTTCTCTCGCCTGAACCTTATCCGATTCGGACTTGCCATAATCTCTGTGGCGGTCATAATTCTGATTCTTCCGCGCGCGGATCACCAGAGCTTCTCTTATGAACTCAACCAGCCTTGGAAATACCCGCTCCTGACAGCTGATTTCGACATGCCGATTCTTCGTGACTCTGTCTCGGCAAGATCAATGCGCGACAGTATCGACAAGGTGTTCATCCCGTTTGTAAAGCGTCATGACAACATCCAGACTGAAAATGTAGAAAAGTTTTCTCAACTGATATCCCAGCATGCGTCTCCAATGCAAAAAGACATATTGATGAAGCTGCTTGAAGACACTTATGACAAAGGGATTCTCGGACCCACTATATATGAAAGCGTGGTGATAAAGGGGAAGAAAACCCTGAGGCTTGTAGACGAAGACAACAGTCAGTCGAAAGCAGTGGTACGCCTCGACGCTTCCAAGATGCTTTCTCCGGCACAGGCATACCGGAGGATCGACTCGCTTTATCACCATGATTCTCATGCCGACCAGCCCCTTAATCAGGAAATCATAAAAGCCCTGAACATATGTCTGAATCCTAATGTAGTGATCGACACTGTGACCGACTATAAGTACCGGAGCCAGGAGTATCTGAACGTTACCGGGGCAATGGGTGTGATAAAAAAAGGACAAAGAATCGTAGACCGGGGGGAGATCATAACGCCACAGATCTTCACCAACCTCAACACTTATCAGGACATGATGTCGTCGCGGCAGTCTGAAACCAGCCATACGTATTTCATCATCGGAGAAGGGATATATATAGTCATTATAATCATAATACTGTACATATTCCTGCATCTATATCGATCAAGGTTTTTCGCAAACATACGTAAAATGACTTTTCTGATGTCGTTCACAACTCTTTTTACTGTATTTGCGATAATCATGTGCGAATATTTCACCAATGGTATTTATCTGATCCCTTTCGCAGCCGTGCCTGTGATAATTTTGGTGTTCTTCGATTCTCGGACCGCTATTTTCTCTCTGATAACCACCGTTCTTATTTCCGCTCTTGTCGCCACATATCAGTTCCAGTTCATATTTATGGAACTGACTGTCGGACTCGTAGCCACTTTCAGCATACGCCAGCTGAGCAAACGCTCCCAGCTCCTGCGCACCGCCGTCTTTTCATTCATTGCATACACCGCCACTTATTTCACGATATGCCTCATAACGGAAGGCAACCTCTCCCAGTTTTCCATCCGTACTGTCGGCACATTCGCAATCAACTCTGTGATTCTGTCGTTCGCATATATCCTGATTTTGGTGATTGAAAAACTCTTCGGCTTTACATCTACCGTCACTCTGGTAGAACTCAGCGACATCAACAGCAGGCTTCTGCAAAAGCTTGCAGAGGTCGCCCCGGGCACTTTCCAGCACTCCATTCAGGTATCCACCCTTGCCGCTGAGGCTGCCCGCGCAATAGGAGCCAACTCTACAATGGTTCGTACCGGTGCTCTATATCACGATATCGGAAAAATGAACAGCCCCATATTTTTCACTGAAAACCAGCACGGTGTCAACCCTCACGCCGGACTTGACCCGGAGACAAGCGCTCATAAGATCATTTCTCATGTGACCGACGGCATTGCTATGGCATCAAAAGAAAAGCTACCTGCCGTAATAAAGGATTTTATAGCCGAACATCATGGCAAAGGGGTAACCAAATACTTTTATACCACCGCTGTAAATGAAAATCCTGACAAAGTGATCGACAAAGGAAATTTTCAATATCCCGGTCCGAACCCACAGTCAAAAGAAACGGCTATCCTGATGATGGCGGATGCAGTCGAAGCAGCTTCAAGAAGCCTCAAGGACTACACACCGCAGTCAATCGACAATCTTGTAGACAAAATAATCGACAGCCAGGTGCAAGACGGGCTCCTTAAGGAGGCACCGATATCTTTCCGGGATGTCGAGACTGTAAAGCGATCTTTCAAGTCAAGGCTTTCCACAATCTATCATTCCCGCGTAGCATACCCGGAAATGAAGAAAGACACTGCTACTGCTGAAGAGATTAAACGATCGGAAGGAACTTCCCCTCAGACTGCATCCGACAACGATAAGGACGCATCCGCTTCTTCCGGCAACTTCTCCAAAAAGTAGTTTTGGATTTCTGTTCAATATTTTTACCATCCCAAACGTTTTAACAAAGGAATGGGTTAAACACACCTTAATATTCAAGTCGACAATTCAATGACAATAATAAACCGATTATTCAGACATGTCCCGGCACTATGTCTTTGTGCCGTGGCATTCTCCGTCACGGCATTCGCGCAGACTGCCGTGCCATCTGCTGCAGCTGCCAACAAAAGGAAAATAAATGTGGAAAAACCGGATCTGGAGAAAATCAAGCATGAGACCCTTGACCCGTCGAGCCAATTCTATTTTCCAAAACTCATGAAAAAATATACGCGCAACGACACTACAATGACCAACGAGGAATACCGGAATTTCTACCTCGGCTATATGTTCCAGGAGGATTATGACCCCTACCGCACATCCCCCTATTCCGGCATAACGGATGAATTGCGCGCAAAGACATCCCACACCAAGGAAGAGATCGACACAATAAGGAAATATGCAGAAATGTCGCTCCGTGACAATCCGTTTGATCTCCGGCAGATGTCGTTCCTGATCCATGTGCTCAAAGAGAAACGCAAAGACATGAGCGCAAAAATATGGGAATACAGACTTGAACACCTCCTCGGTGCTATAAAGAGCACCGGCACAGGAGAAGATGTCGAGAATGCATGGTACGTGATCTACCCGATGCACGAATACGACATGGTGCAGCTACTCGGATATGAGGCGACTGACGCTGCTTTCATCGAGCCTGGATGCGACTATCTCACGGTCTCTCCTGATCCGGAAACAAAAAAGAGGCTCCGCGACAAAGTGGCGAAGGGTTTCTATTTTAATGTGGAGGTCCCGCAGGCTCAATACGAACTAAAACATCCGGAAGTAGACGGCGATGTCAGGGAGACTGAATCTTTTGATGATATCCCTGCGGAAGAAAATGCCGATGATATCCCCGCGGAATGATGCCGGGGAATATCATGCAGACAAACTGAATTTTAATTTAATACATACTTATAATGGAACAACAAAAAAGAGAGACCGTAGGTCCGGGCAAATTTGTGGCGTACTCATATAAACTGTACAATGACGCCAACGGCGAACTTTTGTTTGAAGCTGATTCCAAAGCTCCCGATGTAATGGTATACGGCATAAGCCATGAAATAGTGCCGGGACTTATCGCGGTTTTGAAAGACCTTGCCAAAGACGACAAATTCTCAGTAACTCTCCCTCCGGCAGCTGCTTTCGGCGAGAAGAACCCGGAATATGAATTATCTCTCGATCCTGAGATTTTCATGCGCGACGGCAAACTCGCAGAGGAAGTGGAAATCGGAGCTTTGCTCCCGATGATGACTGCCGAAGGATATAGGATAGAAGGGAAAGTCGTTGAGATAGGCGACAAGATTAAAATGGACTTCAACCATCCTTTTGCAGGCCTCACTGTCAGATACGAAGGAAAAGTGGAAGAAGTCAGGGATGCCACTCCGGATGAACTCCAGCCATCTCACGGATGCGGAGGATGTGGCGGAGGATGTGGATCCGACGGTTGCGGATGCGGTTCGGAAGGCGACGCGGCGCACGGTTGCGGCGGAGGTTCATGCGGTTCGTGCTGCGACTGACCCGCGGTCATTACTCCGACATATCATCACATAAAACAGCTCCCGGGGAAAAGCGTTTTCCCCGGGAGCTGTTTTATGTGACGCGGAATGACCGATAAGTCCGTATCGTTGATACAACCGCGATCAGCGACGCCTTCTTTTTGATTTCTTCGCAGAAGTGGTCTTGGGCGGAATCTTAAGGGTCTTGCCGGCACGCAAGGCATCCGATTTCATACCGTTTGCCTGCTTTATCGCAGAAATCGTCACCCCGTATTTTTTAGCGATAGTCGACAGACTTTCTCCATTTCTTATCTTATGTGTGATAGGAGCGGATGATTTCTTTGTGGTTTTGGCTGTTGACTTGGCTGTGCTTTTGGCAGACTTCACGGGTGCAGTGGTTTTTCCTGTCACAGCTGCAACAGTGCTTGTCATGACCTCCTGGGGTGTAGTGGTGGTGATACGCAGTTGCTGACCAACTCTCACAGCGTTTCTTCGGAGATTGTTGCTCTTCTTTATCTCTTCGGGAGTCACACTGTATCGTGTCGCTATAGACGCCAGGCTCTCACCTGCCACCACCTTGTGGATGACCACCGACGGCTTACCCTGCGAGGCAACAAAAGCCATATCCGAATCTCCCTGATCTTCCGGCCATACAGAAATATCTTCCACAGCCAGCATCGCATCCGCAGGCACCTCTCCCGGATCTACCGACTCTCTCTTTCCATATTTATCAGGTTCAAAATTATGGATCTCGTTTTCGCTCATCAGATAAGCATGGATCTGCTGCGAAGGTAGGATAAGCGTATATGGAGATTCCACGCTCCCGGGGATCACATCCGCTCTGAACTGCGGGTTCAGTATTCGCAACTCGTCAACCGGGATATCAAGCACTTTGGAAATCTGATTGAAATGCACCCTTTGCGACACCTGGACAGTATCCATCACAAGCGGCTTTACCGGAAGCACCGGAGATATATTATGGTCAGGATAATATGTCATCACATAGTTTGCCGCTATAAACATCGGCACATATCCCCTTGTCTCAGGCGAAAGATAATTGTAAATCGACCAGAAATCATGGTCTTTGGCATCTCCCCCCGCCCTGCGGATAGCCTTGTTGACATTTCCGGGTCCACAGTTATACGCGGCGATGGCAAGCGACCAGTCGCCATATGCGGAATATAAATCTTTAAGATAAGCGGCGGCACGTTCCGACGCCACATACGGATCCCTGCGCTCGTCGACAAGGGAATTGACCTCCAGTCCGAGACCTTTAGCAGTTCCGAGCATCATCTGCCAAAGCCCGGTGGCTCCATGTTTCGACACCGCATTCGGATCAAGTCCAGACTCTATCACCGGAAGATATTTAAGTTCAAGCGGCAACCCCTGCTCTTCGAGAGCCTGTTCGAAAATAGGCATATAATAAAGGCTCAGCCCCAATATGGCAGCGACCTGCGAACGGCTTTTCTTGGTGTAACGGTCGATATAGCTGCGCACTATCTGGTTGTAGGGCATCTCTATCACCGTAGGAAGCGCCGCAAGACGTTTCATCATTTCTTCGTCGCTCACTTCGCTGTCGGGCTCAGTGGCGTAACGTGTATCTGTAGCCGTATAGTTCTTGATAAACCAGCTTTCAAGGAGTTTTTGCGTATCAGCCTCAAAACTCTCGGGATAGACAATCGCAGAGTCGGTTATGCTGCTCTTCAGATTGAGCACGTTAGAGTTTTTGGTGGTTTTCGCGATTCCGGGCAGGGCGGCAACCGCGAGAAGAGCCATGATAAAATATCTTTTCATCTGTTAAAGTTGTCGGTTTTTCGTTATTATCTCAACACACCTTAGAAACTGTTTAAATTTATTTGTCGAAGGAATTGAGAGGATTTGTCGAGCAGATTTGTGATATTTATGATGGAGTTATGGGGTTCCATAATGACTGAATAAACATCATAAAGATGCCGGCAAAAATCTCAAGGACAAGACAAAATAAATTTTAAACAGGTTCTTATAGTTCAAAAGGTAAATGCCCAGTTCAAACCCACGCTTACCTTCCGGTCGCCGGGATTGACCATCATCGACGGTCCCCAGTCTATCGACAGATCGGGAGATATGTCGAAATGGGCGAGAGAGGCGTCGACATATGCGTCGATCATACACAGCAGATACATCCCTACACAGCAGATTATACATAAGTCGCGGTTTCGGCGATAGAAATCACGTCGGGTGCGCATGGTGTTGGTCAGCCATGTCTTGTCGAGATCTTCCTCCTTCGTGGTGGGCGGGAAGAAATTCATGTATGATTTTGTCGAAGGGTCATCGTCTGTAAGGTCTCGGTACGCCTGCGTGTATTCATTAAGCTGATTGTTGTTCCAGCCGGTGGCATAGCCGAGCCCCATGAATCCACCCACGACTATAGGAAGTTTCCAGTACCTGCGGTTATACACCTGTCCGAGTCCCGGGAAAAGTGCAGACATCCAGACAGCGCGTGTGGGGGAAGGGTTAAATTCCTTTTTCCCTTCCAGCCCGTATGGGTAGTCATCGGCAGTGACCACCGTCTGGATTGTGTCGTTTGCATCCTCTTCAGAGTAATCGAGCGGCACTTTCACCAATGACTCGGCATTTACAATCACCGTAGAATCGGGAGGGATATCGCCGCTTCCGCAATCATTCCCGGTCATATCCGGCATAACGCCGCCGGCATAAGCCGGATATAATCCGACAGACGAAAGCAGGGTGATCAATAAGACAACCATCCGGCACCATCCGGCACCCGGACGTTTGTCCATTATAAAGGATGCCATATGAAAAAATAAGAATTTACGCATCTCAGTCTCTCATCTTCCCGAAAAGCTCCACTATGCGCTGGAGCTCATCGTCTGATGTGAATTTCAAAGTAATCGTACCTTTTCCGTCAGCCTTCCTGGCAAATTTCACCGGTGTAGGGAAATATGCGGCAATTTCCTTGGCGAAAGTGTCAAAACGACCGTTGTCGTTATCGTTCACGCGCTTTTTCGGCACGGCTATCAGCTCATCATCCATAGCTCTCGCCAGTTCCTCTACCCTTCTTACCGACAGCCCCTCCTTTATGATAAGGTTGTAAAGTTTAAGCTGCTGCTTGGGGTCGGTCACCGACAGCAAGGCGCGTGCATGCCCCATATCGAGCTTGTGGTCTCGCAAGCCGAGCTGGATTTCGGCAGGGAGTTTCAGAAGGCGCAAATGATTTGCCACAGTGGCACGTTTCTTGCCGAGACGTTCCGACAGCCGGTCCTGGGTCAGGTTATACGTGTCGATAAGTTTGCGGAAAGCGAGAGCCACTTCTATAGCGTTGAGATCCTCTCGCTGGATATTCTCGATAAGCGCCATTTCTGTCACTTCCGAATCGGAAGCAGTGCGCACATAAGCGGGCACACTCGACAGCCCGGCAAGCTTTGCCGCCCTCCATCGGCGTTCACCGGCTATGATCTGATATGTCCCGTCGCCTGTATCGCGTAGTGACAAAGGCTGGATCACTCCCAGCTCACGTATAGAAGACGCGAGTTCCTCAAGAGTTTCCTCGTCGAAAGTGCGGCGCGGCTGGTCGGGATTCGGATATATAAGTTCTACCTCTATCTCATTTATTGCGGAAGATCCTCCGGTCTGTACGTCACCCATCGAGATAAGGGAATCGAGTCCCCTTCCCAATGCATTTCTTTTCAATGCCATAATTTTGTGTTATGCTTTCTTTCTCCTGTTGCGTGCGATAAGCTCTCTGCCCAACTGCTCATAGGCGATTGCGCCACGGCTTTCAGGATCATATAAGATCACGGGCAATCCGTGGCTCGGCGACTCCGAGAGCTTGATATTGCGCGGAATGACCGTGGTGAAAACCATATCGCCGAAATGCCCTTTCAGCTCCTCGAATATCTGGTTTGCCAGACGCAGGCGGGCGTCATACATGGTGAGCAGAAAACCTTCGATCTCAAGAGACGGACGCAGCCGGCTCTTTATGATACGGATGGTGTTCAGAAGCTGTGAGATACCCTCAAGCGCGAAATACTCCGCCTGCACCGGTATGATTACAGAGTCTGCCGCCGAAAGCGCATTGACAGTGATGATCCCGAGCGACGGGCTGCAGTCGATCAGTATGAAGTCATAATCGTCTTTCAACGGCTCAAGCACCTTGGATAACGATTTCTCCCGGTCGCGGCGGTTCATAAGTTCAACTTCCGCCCCCACAAGATCTATGCGCGAACTGATCAGCGACAACCCCTCGACACAGGTGGGCACTACGGCTGTGGCGGCATCAGTGCCGTCTACAAGACATTCATACACCGAGACCTCGATCTCTTCAGGATTTACACCAAGACCTGATGTGGCGTTAGCCTGCGGGTCGGCGTCTACAAGAAGCACCTTCTTGCCGTCGCTTGCCAGACAGGCTCCCAGATTGAAGGCTGTCGTGGTTTTTCCCACTCCCCCTTTCTGGTTGGCGCTAGCTATGATTTTACCCATTTCTTTCGTGTGATATGGTTTTGGATTGCAAAGTAATAATTTTTCTCTGACAATTCACAATTTTTAATATTAAAGTGTCTTAACGACTACATTTTTATCGGAATTTTCCCGCTCTTTTGCCTTGAGGACACGGCTGAATGTAGTCACCAGAAGTACTGTCGCTGTCATAAGCGCAACGGAAAAACTGTAGTATACGCCTTCCGTTTCCCACCCGAAAACCACTCCGAAAAGCTGCATGACGGGTATACCAACCCCTATATAGCTTATAATTGAGATCCAGAGCAGCGGCTTTACCACAGAAGTACCCCGCAAGGCGTTGACATATGTGAGCTGGGCTCCGTCACAATATTGATAAAGTATCAGCGGGATTACGAGCGGCACCGCTGCAAGCCCCACTTCCACATCAGGAGTGAAGAGGCGCACAAGGTCTTCAGTAAAAAAGAAAAACACCACCGACGCCACAGTAGCCATAGCAAGGACGATATGCAACCCGGCTCGGCTTATTCTTCTTATTCCGTCTATATTGCCGACCCCTGTAAAATTTGCAACCCGGATAGAGGTTGCCAACCCCATGCTCATGTATGTCATGAATCCTAACTGGGCTATCGTGTTGACCACCTGATACGCCGCAAGCTGAATCTTGCCGAACCAGCCGCTCGTCACCGCCCCCATCGACCATAGCCCGCATTCCACACCGCTCTGGATCATCAGCGGATAAGACGTGACCCAGACTTTGTAACGGCGGGACTTCCCCGCATGTTGACGGCAAAGTGAACGCCAATACACACGGTAACGTTTCCGCCATGCCAGGGTCAGCACTATCGCCACAGCCGCCAGCGTACGCGCCGTCAACGTGCTTATGCCGGCTCCTGTAAGCCCCAATTCCGGGAAGCCGAAATTGCCGAATATCAGCAGATAATTGCCGAATATATTAAAGACGTCAGCCCCGAGTATAATCCACATAGGGGTGGCTGTGTCTGTCGTGCCGTTGGCTGTCTGCTGGAAACAGTTGAACACAGCCATCGGCAACAGCGTGAACATGAGGATAAGGTAATATTCCCGCGCTATGGGAAGCAGCTCCTCGTCCTGACCGAAACAGTCGAGAAAAAAATAAAGGCATCCCATGATGACCGCAAAGCAAAGCGCAAGAATCACATTTACCTGCAACGCGCCACGGAGCATCCTGCCACCCTCCTCATGCTCCCCTTTGCCATATAATGCACCTATAAGAGGGGTGACTCCCCCTCCGAAACCCATCAGCATTACAGTTACTATCATAAACAGACTGTTGACAAACGCCGATGCGGCAAGTTCGTCAAGCCCGTATGCACCCACCATCATGGTGTCGGCGAAATTCACCACTATTACACCTAACTGGGTGACAAGCACAGGCAAGCCAAGCTTCAGAAGGCTTACATATGACTCAAGATACGTCTCGGGAGTAAATTTCTTTATCAATCTCTTTCCAACCATCCGGCATACATTTTTTGAGGATGCAAATTTAGCCATAATTATCCAGCATTACAACATGAGGCGCCATGTCATCATATCCCCCATGAGACGTTTGAGAGAAAAAGTTGGTCAAAATTTCAGATTTTGACATTTGTCTAAATTAGGTATTGGTTTTATTAAACAAAAAGGAGATAACTTTGTAATGATAATATGGATTCCGCTTCCGTTCACTATCTGATATGTGCTTTTCATATCGGGTAATTTATTCCACAAAGACGGTTTGCAGATTCCATCTTTTATCAAAACTCCTGCTTCCACATCAGGATCACAGCATCAGGTTTATGAAAAAATTAATATTGCTTATCGCCGCCGCTTCTTGTGCCGGATTTGCCTCCGCCTCCGTGAGTCTTGACTCCTGCCGCAACATGGCGGTCAGAAACAACAAGACTGTAAAGAGTGCGGAAGAGACCATCCGCAGCGCCGCATATTATAAGAAAGCGGCTCAGTCCGCCTACCTTCCGGGGGTGGATTTTACCGGCACATACATCTATAACCAACACGGGATCAGCCTGCTCGGAGAGGATGCAAAACTGCCTACCATGAGTTTTGACCCCGCCACACAGACCTATCAGTATAATATTCTCAAAGGCCCTGACGGCACCCCCATAAAAGACCCCTCTTCCGGAAGCTATATCCCGACAGAAGTGGCGGTGATACCGAAAGAGGCGATGAGCTTCGACACACACAACGTGTTTGCCGGAGCAATCACGCTTACCCAGCCTGTGTTTATGGGAGGACAGATAAAAGCTCTCAACGAAATTGCAGGATACGGCGAGAACCTTGCCAAGGCAATGCGCAATTCGCTCACACAGACCATCGTTTATGCCGTCGACGAGGCTTATTGGCTGGTGGTCTCCCTGAAGGAGAAGAAGAAGCTTGCTGAAAGTTTCGTAAACCTTGTCGACACCCTCCGCTACGACGTGCAGGCGATGCTCGATGAAGGGGTGGCTACCAGAAGCGACCTGCTCACAGTGGAGGTGAAACTCAACGAGGCAAAAATAGCCCTGACTAAAGTTGACAACGGGCTTACCCTTTCCCGCATGGCGCTCGCACAGCTCTGCGGACTCCCTGTCAACACCCGTATGGAACTTGAAGACGAACAGCTCAGACATGCCGGCTCCGCCACCCCCCCTGATATGATCAACATGGAAGATGTCTACGCCAGGCGTCAGGATCTCGAAGTAATACGCCAGGGCATCAACATGCTGAAAGGACGGGAAAACCTTGTGAAAGGGGAGATGCTCCCGAAAGTGGCGTTGATCGGCGCTTATTCTTTTTCCAATCCAAACGTCATCGACGGATTTGAGAAGCGGTTCGGCGGCGGATTTTCCGTCGGGGCTGCAGTAACGATACCAATATGGCACTGGGGCGGAAAAATGAACCGTTATAAGGCGGCGCAGGCGGGCACAAAAGCCCAGCGTCTTCTCCTTGAAGACACCGAAGAGAAAGTGCAGCTTCAGGTCAGCCAGGCACAGTTCAGTTTTGACGAAGCGAAAAAGACCTACGACATGACCGTCACAAATCTCTCAAAAGCTGACGAGAACCTCCGTCAGGCGGAATTAGGATTCAAGGAAGGGGTGCTGACCACCAACGATGTAATCGGAGCCCAGACAGCATGGCTGGCGGCAAACTCTGAAAAAATTGATGCCGAGATCGGCATCCGCCTCTGCCAGACGTACCTTTCCAAAGTGCTCGGCAATCTTTATTACTAATTAGCAATTAGCAATTACTAATTAATAATTAATCGAAAACTTTAACCATATACATTTATGGCCACTATAGATCAAAATCCCCGGACAAACAATGAAGAGGTCTCTGCAAAAGACCGCATGCTCATTTTTACAATCGTGATAGTGCTTTGTATTGTGGCGGCTCTCGCCATAATAGGTTTTCTGTGCATCAAACAGGGTCCCGACACCGTGCAGGGGCAGGCGGATGCTTCTGAAATACGTATCTCCGGAAAGCTTCCCGGGCGCGTGGCACAACTTTTTGTGGAAGAGGGAGACCATGTTAAAGCGGGTGACACTCTTGTCAGGATTCATTCCACTCTTGTGGATGCGAAACTCGGACAGGCGGAAGCAATGGAAAACGCCGCAAACGCCGCAAATGCGAAAGTGGATGCCGGCACACGCAAACAGATCATCTCTGCCGCCTATGATGTATGGCAACAGGCGAAAGCCGCCTCAGGCATAACCCAAAAGACTTATCAGCGCATGCAGAACCTTTTTGAAAAAGGGGTGGTCAGCGAACAGAAACGTGACGAGGCTAAAGCCGCTTACGATGCAGCCGTGGCAGGCGAACATGCGGCGCAAAGCCAGTATGAGCTCGCCAAGTCCGGTGCCCAGAAAGAAGACAAAGAGGCTGCTCTTGCCATGGTGAAGGTAGCCAAGGGGGGAGTAAATGAAGTCAATGCCCTCCTCGAAGATCAATATCTCACGGCTCCGTGCAACGGGGAGATCACGGAAATTTATCCCCACGTCTCAGAACTCGTGGCAACCGGGGCGCCTATAATGTCGCTTCAGAAAGACGACCATTGGGTCGTGTTTAACGTAAGGGAAACTTTGCTGAAAGACATTAAGCTCGGGTCTGTCATAAAGATAAAGATCCCCGCACTTGATATAGAGACTGACGCAAAGGTGTTCTATATCAAAGATCTCGGCACATATGCCAATTGGCAGGCAACCAAATCGACAGGCGATTTTGATGCCCGCACCTTCCAGATAAAGGCGCGTCCGGAAAAGAAGATAGACAACCTGCGTCCCGGCATGTCGGTCATCCTCGTGCAGTGAAACCGTATATCCGGCTATACATTTATAATCCTAAACAGTCAATTTTAAATTAAACATCCCATATGAAGCCGACAGGATTCAAAGCCATTTTCGTCAGGAGCGTGCTCCAGATTGTGAGACGACCCATTTACTGGGGGGCGTTTTTCATCCTGCCGCTCTTCTGTTTCCTGTTTCTTTCCGATCTCATGACCGACGGGCTCCCTATGAAAGTGCCTGCGGCAATGGTTGACAAGGACGGATCTTCCCTCTCCAGGTCGGTCACTCAGCAGCTCGGAGGAATGCAGATGGTCGACCTTGTGGAGAACTGCAACAGTTTTACAGAGGCACGACATCTGATGCAGGAGGGCACAATTTTCGGCTATTTCCTCATTCCCGAAAACTATCAGCAGGACCTCCTCGCCGGGAGAAAGCCGGTAATAACGTTTTATACCAACATGACATATTTCGTCCCGGCAAGCCTCCTTTTCAAGACGTTCAAGACCACAGCCCTTTACACAAAGGCGGGGCTCGCCATGAGCGTGCTCGAATCGGCGGGCGTATCGGAAAATGTCATCTCCCCTCTCCTGCTCCCTGTCAACATTCAGGCACGTGCCATCCACAACCCGGGGCTAAACTATGCCGTCTACCTCTGCAACTCTTTCATCCCGTGTGTGCTGCAGCTTATGATATGGCTTGTGACATGCTTCAGTCTTGGTCAGGAAATCAAATATGGCACCTCCCGCCGTCTTCTCGCAATGGCTGACGGATCGATTGTAAAGGCGCTTGCCGCAAAACTTCTGCCGCAGACCATAATATGGATCGTGATCGCCATTTTCATGGAATCATGGCTATACGGCATCAACGGATACCCGATGCACGGGTCATGGCTATGGCTGACCCTTTCGGAGGTGATGTTCGTGCTCGCATGTCAGGGGATGGCGGTGTTTTTCTTCGGGCTTCTCCCCAACCTCCGGCTTTCCCTCTCCATCAGCGCCCTGCTCGGCATACTGTCTTTTTCCATCGCGGCATTCTCTTTCCCGGTCGAAAGCATGTATCAGTCTATCGGCATTTTCAGCTGGATTCTCCCTATCAGATATAATTTCCTGATCTATATCGACCAGGCTCTGAACGGCATCCACATATATTATTCGCGCATATGGTTTGTGGCTTACATAATATTCATGCTTCTGCCGCTCACGATGCTCTGGAGAATTAAAATGTGTATGAAGAAACCGGTATATGCACCCTGATTTCAAAACATCTCGTAAAATCGGGCGACAATGCTATTCAAATCATAATTGAACAACGCCATGCGTAAACATAATAAATCATTGGTCAGGCAATTGTTTGATGTCTACTGTCGGGAATTCCGGCTCGTCATCAAAGACCCCGGCATTGTAATATTCTTCCTGTTCCTCCCTATCGCCTACCCGGTGATATATTCGCTGATATACAATCCGGAGGTGGTGAGAGACGTGAAAATGGTAGTGGTTGACCACGACCGCTCATCGCTGAGCCGCGAACTTGTGAGGAATCTGGATGCCACCCAGGAGGCGTGGGTGATCGGGTATGCGGCAGACCTTCCGGAGGCGCGCCGCGCCATGGACTCCCACAAATGTTTCGCCATATTGGAGATCCCTGAAGGGTTCGGGAAGAAAACAGGCAGGGGGGAACAGGCGAACGCAGTGATGTATTGCGACGCGAGCCTGCTTTTACGCTATCGGGGATTTCTCGTTGCGTCTACCAATGTCACTCAGGCTATGGGAGCCGAAATCCTTGCTGAAAAGATTAATGAATTTGTACCGCTCGCCGAGACAATATCCTCGGGAGACATAATGCCTATTGAAAACATTTCAATGGGTAATATCGAAAACGGGTTTGATTCTTTTATCATGCCCGGGGTGCTGATACTCATTCTTCATCAATGCATCATCCTTGCCGCCGGAATGGCGGGGGGAGCCAAAAGGGAACGCCCGTCTCTCAGCGGTTATAACTCCTATAACGAACAGCCGAGCATACTCATGACCATGGCGGGACAGATGCTGTGCTATATCACGATTCTTGCCCTCCCCATCATTTATCTGGTGCACTATGTGCCGCTCATGTTTGCATTCCCCATGGCGGGACAGTTTTCCGATATAATAATGTTTCTCGTCCCGATGGTGCTTGCATGTCTCGGGCTCGGCTTCATTTTCCAGGGTATCGTTTGGGAAAGGGAATCTGTGTTCGTGCTGTGGGTGGTCACTTCCGTGGTATTCCTGTTCCTTTCGGGTCTAACATGGCCGCGCTATGCTATGGCTCCGTTCTGGAAATTTCTCAGCGGCTGCGTGCCTGCCACATGGGGTGTGGAAGGATTCATACGCATGAACACCAACGGAGCGTCGCTGGCACAGGTGAGCCACGCCTATATCCGGCTATGGATCCTTGCCGCGATATATCTTGCCGGGGCTTATTGCGTGCAGAGATGGATAGTGCGTCCCGCAGTTATCAAAGGTTACGACGCTTATGAAAGTATAAGAGCGAAAGTATAAGAGCGCGCCGGATATGATTCCGGCGCGCCGCTGTTTCTATTCAGCTGATCATCATTATAGGGAGGTAGAGCGTGGCGGAAAGTATGCCGAGCACAAAAGACACGATTATCCATATCTGGGCACGGTCTGACGCACGTTTCGCCCCTTCTGTGTCGCCGGCATAATAGCGCGAGCTCACCTGAGACGAGAATATGATCGCCACGATACCGGGGATAAAACAACAGAACACCGTTGAAAGCACCGACCATATGAGATATGTGGGAGGCATCGGCTCCTGAGGCGCGGCGGCTATGGCGTGTTCGTGGGCTTTGTAATTGTTGCCGTAAGTCTGTGCCGGAGGTTGCGCGGCTGCCCCGGGCACGGGGGGTGGTGTCATGCGGAGTCTTGACGGATCATAATCTATTTTCAAAGTCTGCGCCCATTCCTCGTCCACGCTTTTGGGCACGCTTCCGTCGTTCCGCTTTTCCATATCGTCATCAGGCGTGGCTTCCTCTACAGGGGCATTGATGTTATCAAGGGCTTTCACCACTTCCAGCGGTGCGGCTTCGGGCGAAGAAAGAGATACTGTTTTCCCTCTGAATGCCTCTTCCACTCCGGAGGGTACTATTCCCCGGAAATCATCAAAAGCTATAAGCTCAATTTCATTCTCTTCAAGAATGGCAACGATTTTTTCCGGGGAGTCATGCCACTGTTGACGGGGCACGAACATCACCTCCATGCCAAGAGGAGTCAGCCGCTCGATTATTTCTGCATTCTCGCGGTCTGTGACCACGACACGCACACTGATTCGGTTTCCCTCGTTAAAAAGAGACACTACTCGTTCGGCGGCTTCGCCGCTCCCAGAAGAGAATATGGCTATATTTTTCATAACTGTCCGGACAAAAAAATCACTACATAAAATACAGGGAAAAATATGTCTCCGCTTTTCCCGGAGACATATTCGCCTCAATTATTCGCCAAATTTATAAAAAATATATCTAACTCCAAACAATTAAGACCCCATCCTTAAAATTTTACAGATTTACAGTTGACGTCGAAGCCGACATATTCATGTCCAGTTCGTTCTGTCTGTTTATCCGTCTACCATATCCGAACGTATAAGACACCACAAGTTTTAAACTTGGGAGATACCCGGCGGTATGATGGGTGGAAACCGAAGAATAGCAATCAGAGTCTATTGTCGTCACCTTTCCTTTCCTGGACTTGTTGAAAAAGTTTCTCACCGACATGGTGACATTCCATGTTCCATTGCCCCATGATGCATTCACATCATAATTATGGGGCAGTTTTTCAATAAAATCCATAGTCTGCCCGGTGTATGTCCGGCAGTTTCTTGTCCACAAATGACCAGCCAGAAGAAAGTTGCCATGAAACCATACTACCTCACAAAAAGTCGTGAATGGATAAAGCACCGGCGCCCCGGGAACGGAAGTCTTTTGAACACGGAATTCCGGATTAAATCCGAGATGTATTTTTCTATTGAACAGATCAAGACTGAAATAGGTGTTTATATAATAAGAACCTGTGGAGCCGGAATTCTCATAACTCCTGACCACCGCATCCCCATCGGGGAGAAGGCGATAGACCGTATGCAATCTGTCATGACAATAATTTACACCCAGAACACTGGAAATAAAAAAGTTATCATACAATTGCAACATATGTCTCAAACTGGTTTCAAATCTCGGATAAGGATGTGTGTCCGGATTACCTTCCACATACAAGAACTCGTTCTTTTGCACTCGGACCGGATTTTTGGTATTCGCGTTGGGAGAAAATGTAGAATATTGCATCCATAGGTTCAAGGAATTTTTCTTGTCCGCAAAATAATTCATTGACACAATCCCGTATGGATATGTCGTTGTCACTTTCATCCCTGTCATGTCGCTCATCTCGCTGGCGATCCCGGCATAAGTGTTAATCCTCAGTTTGTTTCCGGTATAATTGTATCCTGCTCTTCCTGCAAAAGTGTTTTGGTGAAAATGGCTTTTGTCGTCAGTGCTTCCTGCATATTCTGCCCTGGAATCTTTATTATTGTACTGTAAGACGAAATCCATACCGTGTGAGGCGGAAAACCTTTTTGAAAGAGTAGCGACAAATCTCCCCTCAACGGAATTTTCTTTCACATGATTGTCAATATCAAGTACGGAATTGGTCACATACTTATTGACCATGTTGTAATGAGAATAGCGAAGCGATCCTTCCGCCGCAAGTGTCCATTTCCGTCCGAGATCAAAGTATCCATACCCGTCCCAAAAATATGTAGGCACTCTTTGGGGTACGGTAGCACGATATGTATATCCCTCTATATCCGCTTCCTGAAATCTGACAGTTCCATTAGACGATGCGTCAAGCGATTCAAAAAAAGCGAACCCCAATTTATTAGAGATATATGTACTCCCTTTTGAATAGACAGCCCGGAATTGTATGGGGAAGTTGACGTTATGTTCTCTGCTTTTGGAAGGATTCTGATATCGTGTCACTTCTCCATCTTTCAACCGGAATGTAGCTTCCACGTCATAAAAATTATTATGAACCTTTCGCGTGTATGCCAACGCCGACAGATCAAATGTCATTCTCCTGTAACTGAATTTGGAAAAAAAACTATGCCACAAATCACAATGGCGATACAGATAATCGTGATCAATTTTCACTCTTGAATACCCGCCATATTCATATTCAGCCAGAACAAAATTGACAGCATGTTCCACACCCATGAAATTGGCATCTGAAGGGAAATCAAGATATTCAACCTTACGGACATCGTTCATGTTCATATTGGACAATTCATCTTCTCCCGCCGGATGTCCGTTAATAAAATACTTTATTTCTCCACCTCCGGCAGCCTTAAACCCTTTGCCGGTATTTATCAACTGGGGAATATGCATGTTCTGCAATAGTGAAAGAGCGTCATAAGAGACATTTCTCTGAGCTTTTGTCGGTGTATATATCGAACGATCTATCAAGTGCAGATAATTCTTAGAGACAACCTCCAATCCAGGCAAGATATTCTCCACGCTGTCATTAGAAGATATTGTGTCTATGTTTTTTTTACGAACAGTGTCTTCAACCGATACCTGAGCGATGGAATCGCCGGCAAGTATGGAATGTCTTACACCTGCGGACAATGTCTCGGCAAGACAAACATGACAGGTTGCCAACAACAGACATAAAATCAATTGATAAAATTCTTTCGTTTTCATGATATATACAATTTGAGAACTTCAACAATAATTATGTACAAAAAATATATCCCCAAGCTTATAATATAATTATCCTAAGCCATAATATATACTTACAATTTTTAGAGACTTTTAATTTGCTTAACAGCCAATCTTCAACAATTTGAAGATTAGTATCGATATAGTCAGCTATCCATCTCTTTGATTTTTGGAAATTGTCGTAAGATAATATTCATACAACGCACTTGCAAGACCACTACAATCTTTTTCATTGTATATCGTGCATAGGTTATATCCGCTGTTTTCCGTAAGATTCTTTATTCGTTTATCGGGACAACCTCCGCTGCATAACGGAAGCAACCCACATGCAAGACATCTTGGATCTTCAAAGCAATTGCCTTTCAATTTATACAATGCATATATTTCCGAACCTTGCGCATGCCTGCCATCTATATATCCAACGATTTTATCTTTGATCCCTACATGTTCCCAGCACACATACAACTCCCCATCCGGTCCGACCACATGGCTTGAAAGTGAGGTAGCACAACATCCTTTTGAACAATGGGTGGGATAAATATCATGGATATTATTGCTCCATAACATCTTACTAAACTCAAGATGT
Source organism: Muribaculaceae bacterium (assembly GCA_029052265.1). GTDB lineage: Bacteria > Bacteroidota > Bacteroidia > Bacteroidales > Muribaculaceae > Lepagella. The sequence continues at coordinate 835 of JAIDJJ010000121.1, read as the reverse complement.
TGTTCGGAGGTAAAAAAAGTATCATCTTCACAACTCCTGTTAGCTCGCAATATTCCCGGATATACATGGATATTATACCCTTTGAATTCCTCAAGTAAGAAACTCCTCATTTCGATATATTCCGAACTGTTTGAATTGTCAACATTTATTCTAAAATCAATATGAGTAGTAGGAAATGAACCCAAAAATAACTTGATGTTTGAAACAATCAGATCAAAAGACCCTTTACCTGTAGAGAAATATCTTTTTTTATCATGTGACTGCCGAATACCGTCAAACGTGATTTGAATTGAATCAATAGAATATTTGTTAAATAACTCAATGGCATGCTCATTCAATAAAGTTCCATTGGTTATAATTGAATGGGTTATCAATTTATATTCTTTTTCAGCTGAAAGATGTGACAAGATACGCTCAATTACCGGCAGGCAAAGAAGGGGCTCTCCACCAAACCAAGTAATTCGATATTTTTTGTTAATCGAATTTATTTTTATAAATTTCACAAGCTGTTCGATTGTTTCATCATTCATTGTCCCGGAAGATTTATTCTCCTCAAAACAATATGGACATCTAAGGTTACAACCAATTGTCGGAGCAATCGTCAGATTAAATACGTCGGAGGAACAAGCTCCTCTAAGATAAGAAAGCTTTAGATAATCTCTATAATTATCATCATCTTTCTCATGCACTAATATTTTTTTCTTACGAAGTAAATCCCTGGCTTTATCATCCAATATTGAGATTGAACAACAATCCGATTTAATTTTATCAAGTAAATCATAAGAATCCGATGACACTTCATAAAAACAGTTGGTTCGAGAATTATATATAAAGT
>JAIDJJ010000120.1 GCA_029052265.1 Muribaculaceae bacterium | reverse complement strand
GTTGTATATGTCATAAAAAAAATGTAACTTTGCACCGCTTTTTAAGGAAAAGTAGGCATGGAGGAGAGTCCTGAGCCGGAAAAGCTTTTCTACGAAAAGTGATTGTAAAATAAATAAACTCTCAAAACAATGCATCTTTCAACAGAAGAAAAACAGGCCATTTTCGAGAAATATGGTCAGGGCAAGAATGATACAGGCAGCCCCGAAAGCCAGATCGCACTTTTCTCCATCCGTATCAAGCACCTCACAGAGCATCTTAAGGAGAACCACAAGGACTACACCACAGCCCGTGCTCTTAAGTCTCTCGTAGGTCAGCGCCGTTCACTCCTCGATTACCTTATCCGCAAGGATATCAACCGTTATCGTGCGATCATCGCAAAGAAGGAACTCGGCATCCGCAAGTAATTTTGCGAACAAAGAGAAAGATCAAATGGAATCTTGAATCAGTTCAGGATTCCATTTATTTTTTGCAATATTAGAACAAAAGACCGTAGCCAAAAAAATCGGAGAAACGACATATGTCGTTTCTCCGATTTTTGTCTTATGATTTAAAGAAAGAATTATTTCCGGAGGTTGATGCCGATCTCAACCTTGGTAGTTTTTTCAATCACTTCAGGAAGATCGTTTAGAACATTGGGAAGGATCATTCCCGCCAGACCTCCCATGGCGGGATCTTTTGCGGCTTCCTCTACTAAACTTTTAATGAAATCCTTATCTTCGAAAATAGGGGCTATCACTTTAAAGAGAGGAAGTAGGGTATCCGTATCAAGATAGAAACTTTTCACATTTGAATCTTCATTCAGATTTCCTTCGTTATCGGCTATAGCACTTCCGTATTTCAAAGGGATGCCGTTGGAAAGCATCGGAATAAGTTGAGTCATAAGACCTTCTGCAAGAGAAGTAATATCAATGGCACGGGAAGAGCGACTTTTGACATAAGCGACAGTGTTGGCTATTATTGCTGCCGGATTAAGGTAGAGACGGATATTGCCTTCGGACGTGATTACATACTGTGCTATCCCGGCAGGAGCTGTCACTGTCTCGCCTGTTTCCGTGTCAACATATTCAGCAGTCAGGGTGCCGTCTTCTTTAAATGTAATGTTATGAAGAACTTTTGAAAGCATCTCAAGTGCGGGAATCGATTCCCCTTCATACTGAACATTTATGAATGCAAAGACAACAGCTGCGACGTCTTTGATCGGAGACTCTGTACCCGTCCCCCATAGATCTACTCCCTTTTCTGATTCCCAATTCACTCTGCAGACATTATAAAAATTGTTGTCAAGGGCAGGTACAGTCCAGGACCCGGCGAGAGAAGTGTTTTTGAGTTTTACGTCTGAGAGGTTGAATTCGCAGGCATCCTCTGTTACTGATCCGGAATATGAATAAGTGCAATAATCAGTTTCGCCGGAGCCTTCAAAAGTGCAATTATCCGGATCGCCTTGAAGTTTTACCGGAATTGACAGGGATGGAGATCCGGGTAATACGCCGGCGGTGGGGAGGGCGAGAGAAGGGTTCTCACTCTCTCTTGTCATCATCCCCATTATCTGGGTTACGTCAAGGGCTTCACCGGCAAGAGTCAATGTTGCGTTGTCGCCGGTGCCGGGAGTAAATGTCACAGTTTTCCCAACGAGAGGAGATCCATTATAATTTAAAGTGAGGGCATCTGTGCCGTTATAAGTTTTTTGTTCAAGCGAACTTCCCGGCATAGCCGGTTCATCATTGTTGCTGCAGGATGAGAAAGCCACCATCGCTCCCGCAATTGCAAAAGCATAGATTTAATTAAGTTTCAATTTTGATTTTTTTGAATCATCAGGAATTTGTCCCGTTTGATCGAGTTAGAAAATAGTTATGAATTTGAAAT
>JAIDJJ010000012.1 GCA_029052265.1 Muribaculaceae bacterium | reverse complement strand
CCACCAAAAGCGACACAATCAAATTGATTACCACAACAATCACAAAATCCTCCAGATTGAGCCTAACCTCATCGTCCATGAAAAAGACCACCACAAGCGCACCTGCCGTTGTCAGAGTTGCAGCAAGAATAGCGGAAAATGCCTTCCTGTCATGCCGCCTCATATAATGGTCGCACATCACAATGGTATTGTCTATCACAAGATTCAATGAAATTGTTATACCCGCGAGCGAATATAACTGAATCTCAGTGTCAAACATCCAATAAAGGATTACTGCTACAGCAAGGTTGATGGCAAGGCTTATAACTATCAGAAGTGTGTAACGCATATTGCGTGTCACAAGCATAATAAAAAGCAACAGGATAAGCACCGTAAGCCCTGTACGGAAATATATTTTCGCTAATTCTTCCCGGATAGTGTCGGTTGCATCGTTGCTGAGTAGAAACCGCATGTCGTCAGGGGCATGAAGGCTTATATCTCCGATAGCTTCCTGCACTTTGTTTCCTACCTCAAGCTGATTGGCGTCTTCCTCTGCCGTAATGTTAAGATAGATAGATGTGAGACCATTTATTCTGAAATACGAAACCGGACTGCCTTCAGTATGACAGGCTGTCACTATGCGGTCAAGGTTTATCGGTAAACCGTTTTTAGTCACAACCTGCATCTTGGAGATATCAAACTCGTCTGGACGTCCGGATGCCTGTCTCACAAGTCTTATCCATCCATCTTCCGTCAGCGCCATTCCAAGAAATTCCGACCCGTAATACCTTGAGATTGCTGATATTATATCATTAGGAGACAGTCCCAATGACATAAGTTTATCGGCATCATATTCCAATCGCCATTCATTAGGAGTCACACCAAACACCGACACCTCTGCAACTCCGGGGATATCGGCAAGAACCGGTTTCACCTTCTCATCCACGTATGCGCTTATATCCATGGAATTCATCGGCGACGTCACCGTGTATGTCATAAAAGGAGCCTTTGCCTCTTCCTTTGCCTGACGTGCAGATACTGTGGGATAGCTCACCCCTTCCGGGAAACTGCCCCAAAGCTGACGCACAACCGAAGATACCTCCAACCGTGCCATGTCCACATCTGTGTGCTTGTCAAGTTCAAGCCGTATCGAGCCATAACCGTTGCCCGATCGCGATTCCATATTTTTTATGCCGTTCACCCGAGATAACGCACCTTCAAGGCGGCTGGTCACCTCTTGTTCCACAATCCTTGAAGAATTATAAGGCATCGAAAAATTTACCGTAAGCGAAGGCAGGTTACGCGATGGGAAAAGCTTGACAGGCAGCATCGGCAAAAGCAAACACCCCGTGAGTGCCAAGACTATAAAAAGCACTATTACAGAAAATCCTGATTTCATTCCATAAGTTTAATTGATAATTGATAATGGGTAATGAATAATTGAT
>JAIDJJ010000119.1 GCA_029052265.1 Muribaculaceae bacterium | reverse complement strand
ACATAGAGCCGGGAAGCAAAGTGGAAATAAAGGTAGACGCCGTACCGGATATCACGTTCAACGGCGAAGTGACAGCCATATCAAAAGCCACGGGCGCCTCTCTTTCCATACTTCCGCAAGACAATTCCGCCGGAAATTTTGTAAAAGTGAGACAACGCATCCCGGTAAGGATAGAATTTTCTAAAGACAACAATCCCGACGACATGCTCCGTCTCCGCGCGGGGATGAACGTGGAGTGTGAAGTGAAATACTGATATGGCTGACTGGCATGCTCCACAGGGACCTTTCGATATCCCTGACGTTCCCGATTTCGTACCACGACGCCTCAAACCCTGGCTGTTCATTTTCTTCGTGCTGATCATACAATTCTCCGGGGGTGTATATCTTGCAGCGGTTTCCGATATGGTCGGGTCCACTGCACTGATGCAGGAAGATATACTTATGGCAGGTTACGCGTCGATTATCGGACTCGCTATAAATTTTGCGGTCATGTTCCGCATCAAATTCAGGTTTTCCAACCGCACACAGCTCCTCGTGTGCGGTCTTGTGCTTATCGCCGCCAACATAATCTGCGCCAACACAGATTCCGTGCCGGTGCTTGTCGCCACATGTTTCATAGCCGGATGGTTCAGGATGCAAGCCACTTTTGCCTGCAACTCCACCATCCAGCTATGGCTCACACCGGTACGCGATATGTCGATATTCTTCTGCTATGTCTATATAGTGGTAGACAGCGCGATACAGCTGAGCGGCATAGCCACGGTCTACACAGCTTTCTTCTCTCAATGGGAATACATGCACTGGATCATGATCGGTCTGCTGGCGCTCATGATGCTAATGGTGATGATTCTTGTAAGACCCGTCCGCGCCCCTATGTTTATACCTCTGCTCGGCATCGACTGGATAGGATCCATCCTGTGGGCAGGGTTCATGTTGTGTTTCACTTTCATTTGCATATACGGAAATTTCTATGACTGGTGGGAAGCATCTGAAATCCAGGGAGCGACAATATTGGGTCTGCTCTGTCTTTTCATCAATCTGTGGAGAGCGTCGTTTCTCCACCATCCATACATATCATTCATGGCGATGAAAAACCGAAACGTGATACGCGCCACAGCTGTATACCTCGTGTTTTTCACTTTGCTCGCCACAGAGCATGTGTTTGAACACTCGTATGCCGCCAACATATTGGGATTTGACGAGACCAATCTAATCGATCTCAACTGGTATGTCTTCGCCGGTATCATTGCCGGATGCGTCTTCACCTATCTGACATTCGCGATACGCAAATGGAGATATAAGACAATGACTGCGATCGGCTTTATATTGGCAGCATTATATCTGGCATATTTCTACTTTCTTATTGACTATGGTATTGAAAAAGAAATGCTTTTCATTCCTTTGTTCTTCCGGGGGGCGGCGTCCGTGATAATATCTATCGTATTCCTGACATCTATAGCTTGCTCTTAATAACATCTACGACCCAA
>JAIDJJ010000118.1 GCA_029052265.1 Muribaculaceae bacterium | reverse complement strand
TATTAAGGATGTGGATGTCGAAATAGGCAAACTCAGCCCGGTTGAAATATAAGTTGGAAGTGCCGTCGGGATTCGGATATTCGAGATCGGTGCGAGCCCAGTCAAGGCCAGGCATAAAATTATAGCAGATAGTCTTCACTCCGGCTTTGCCAAGATTTGCAAGACTTATCTTGTATTTTTCAATCAGTTCGTCACGGTGCGGACCGGCATATTTGATCTCCTCGCTCACCGGCAGACTTTCCACCACCGACCAGCGCAGACCGTGGCGGGTGATGAAATCGTTCATTTTGCCGACTTCCTTTTCGGTCCAGACCTCGCCGTTGGGGATATGATGAAGTGCAGTCACAATCCCTTCCACCCCGATCTGGCGGAGCATGTCAAGAGTGATCGGATCATTAGGACCGAACCATCTCCATGTTTTTTCCATTATGTCAGAATTTAAAATAATTTTTTGTGTTGTAGTAGCATAGGTCTTCCACCATTTTCCCGACTCTGTCCATCTCTTCCTGTGGAATCATCCCTTTTTCAATATCTTTGCCAAGAAGGTTGCAGAGCACGCGGCGGAAATATTCGTGTCTCGGATAAGAGAGGAACGATCTCGAATCTGTTAGCATACCGACGAAACGGCTGAGAAGTCCTTGCATGGATAGTGCGTTCATCTGTGCCTCCATTCCGTAAAGCTGGTCGTTGAACCACCATCCCGAGCCCATCTGAATCTTTCCCGGAACGGAACCGTCCTGAAAGTTGGCGATCATTGCCGCCACCCATGTATTGTCGGAAGGGTTAAGATTATAGAGAATGGTCTTTGCGAGCATGTTGTCGGAGTCAAGAGCGTTCATGAATCTTGCCAGAGGCACCGCGCAGCTGTAGTCGCCGATAGTATCGAATCCGGTGTCGGGTCCAAGTTTGGCGAACATTCTTGAATTGACATTGCGCAACGGACCGAAATGAAACTGTTGCACCCACCCTTTCTTATGGTTCATGCGGCACAGGTCAAGAAGGATGGAAGTCTGAAGCTTCAGGATTTCTTCATTAGTCAGACAGCACCCTTTCCTGACTTTAAGGAAAAGGCTTTCCGCCTCGTCGGGTCTGCATTCCGCCCAAGGGAACGCTCCTACACCATGGTCGGCGACTGTACACCCCTGCGAAGCAAAGAAATCGTGACGTTTCCCGAGCGCGTCCACAAGATCATTGTAAGAACAGATAGATGTGTCGGAAACCGATGCGAGATTGTCAAGATATTGATTGTAGGTCTGCGGATTATCCACAGCCATAGCCTTGTCCGGTCGCCAGGCGGGTAGCACCTTGATACTGAAACCGCTTTCTTTTATCTGCCGGTGATATTCCAGGGAATCGACCGGATCATCGGTGGTGCATACCGCCTCAACGTTATATCGCTTCATCAGCCCCCTTGCAGAAAATCCGGGAGATGCGAGCATCTCATTGCATTTGTCGTAGATCTCCCTTGCGGTTGAAGGGTTAAGTGTCTTGTCGATTCCGAAGGCAGTTTTCAATTCGAGGTGGGTCCAATGATAAAGGGGATTCCGAAGAGTGTAAGGAACTGTTTCCGCCCATTTCAGAAACTTCTCCCAGGACTCAGCATTTCCGGTAATATATTCTTCACCTATTCCGTTGGCACGCATGGCGCGCCATTTGTAGTGGTCGCCTCCCAGCCATAGCTCGGTAATGGATGAAAACCGTTTGTCTTCGGCAATCTCTTTGGGCGAAAGATGGCAATGGTAGTCAATGACAGGCATCAAGGCTGCATGGTTATGATAGAGTGTTTTTGCAGCCTCTGTCTCCAGAAGAAAGTTTTCGTTAATAAATGGTTTCATTTCTTGAGAACTACGAGTTTGTATTTAGGTACCAAAATTTTCATCATTATCCAGCTTAGCAGATATGCAGATCCCGCGATAATGAACACTATCATGTATCCTGCGTTCTTCCCTTCATATCCCATGAACCGGAGGTTTACGTCGGCGGCATATGTGAACAATATTCCGGCTCCGTAGTTAGAGCAGAAACTTCCGAGTCCGCTTGCGAGCCCTGCCGCGCCGGTCACAGTGGCGACCACCGACTTCGGGAACATGTCGCTGACCACATTATATACATTGGCGCTCCAGCTTTGATGGGCGGCACACATTATACCGATGATCACAACCGGAAACCACATTGAAATATTACCCAAAGGCATCACGAACCATCCCATGAGAGGGAATATTGCAAATATCAACATTGCTTTCATCCGTCCCGAGTAAGGGTTTATTCTACTTCTGTTTATGAAAAATGTCGGGAGATAGCTCCCGAAAAGGGATAGCATGGATATTAGATAGATCGAGAATATCGCCAGCATCCCTTGAGTCGAGGCGGTGGAGAATCCATACACTTCACTGATGAAAGCGGGAGCCCAGAAAAGTAGAAACCACCATACGGAATCAGGAAGAAACCTGCCGAATATCACAGCCCATGTCTGCCGGAAAGTAAACGCCTGCAGCAGTCCGACGTTTGAATCCTGTTGTATCTCTGTTTCTTTCTTGTCAGAGGTCTTTTGGTCTTCCGCCTCTTTATGCAGGTCTTGTTCTATATATTCAAGCTCCGCCCGGTTGACATATGGATTTTTCCGGGGTTCCTTATAAATATATACCCAGAATCCCATCCATACGAAGCCTAGGACACCGATGGCGAGAAAAGCCATTTCCCACCCATAATATTTTGCGATCAGAGGGATTGAAAACGGAGCAAGAAGGGCTCCTATCTGCGCTCCGGAGTTAAAAACTCCTGTGGCGAATCCACGGTCTTTCTTTGGGAAATATTCCGCCACGGCTTTTATCGAAGAGGGGAAATTGCCCGCCTCACCGACCGACAGGACCACTCGGGCGGCAATAAACAGCCAAACGCTCACCGTGGTGACCATCACACCTATGGTGCCTGCCTGCTGAATTGCGAGCAGATTCTCTCTTGCCCCCAGAAAAGAGAGTGTCCAGTGTCCGGATACTATCCCGTCAGTGAGGATTCCGCAGAATGCGTGCAGGCATGCACCTGCCGACCATATGCCAATTGCCCAAAGATATCCGCGTTTTGTGCCGACATGATCAATGAATTTGCCGGCGAAGAGCATGGCGAGAGCATATACGATTGAGAAAATGCCTGTGATTCTGCCGTAATCTGCATCGGTCCAGTTAAATTCCGGAGCTATGAAATTTTTCCAAGTCAGCGACAAGACCTGCCGGTCAAGATAATTGATCACCAGGGCTACAAAAAGCATTCCGCAGATCACCCATCTGTAGTTGGTCATTTTTTTTGAGGATTCCGCTTCGGCACTTAGTGCGGAAGGGTAGGATTCAAGGTTCATGTAGGTATATAGGTTAATAATGAAAGTCAGCAGTATAGGGGAGGGGAGATGATGAGACGCGGGATGAAACTCATCCCGCGCCTTCCGATTTATTTATGGCAGAAGGACAGAGCCTCCCGGCACTTTGCCGAAATCCAACCCCAATCCTTATCTGCGATCTTATCTTTCGGGAAAAGTTTGGATCCCATTCCGACAGCAAACACCCCGGCATTGAACCATGATGATAGGTTTTCCTCAGTTGGCTCAACTCCACCGGTGACCATAATCTTTGACCATGGCATAGGGGCGAGAAGACCCTTCACCATCTTGGGTCCCAATACATCCCCGGGGAAAAGCTTGCAGACATCACAACCGGATTCTTGTGCGAACCCGATCTCGCTGATGCTTCCGCAACCGGGTACGTATGGCACACCGCGTCTGTTGCATACTTTGGCAACCTCGGGATTGAAAAGAGGTCCGACCACAAAATCAGCACCAAGTTGCATATAGAGGGCGGCTGTCGCCGGTTCTACCACAGAACCTACGCCGAGAGCCATTTCCGGACATTCTTTCGCTACAAATTTCGACACTTCCGCAAAAACTTCATGAGCGAAATCTCCACGGTTGGTAAACTCAAAAAGGCGGACACCGCCGTCATAGCATGCTTTCACTACGGCTATAGCCACTTCCGCATCCTTATTATAGAAGACGGGAACCATAGGGGCTGATGCCATCTTGTTGAGCACATCCAATTTATTGTTTCTTGCCATTTTCAGATTGTATTAACGTTGCACTCTGCCATTCGCGCTTCCACCGGCAAGAGCCTTGACCTCCGCTTCCGACACAAGGTTGAAGTCTCCGTTGATGGTTTGTTTAAGAGCTGACGCCGCCACAGCAAATTCGAGAGCCTCTCCCTGGGTGGGCATCGTAAGAAGTCCGTGGATAAGTCCTCCGGAGAAAGAATCTCCGCCTCCTACACGGTCAACGATAGGATTGATGTCGTAACGCTTGGACTCGTAGAAATCCTTGCCGTCAAAGATCATCCCTTTCCAGCCGTTGTGGGTTGCCGAATAGCTTTCACGTAGTGTGGAAACGACATATTTGAACCCGAACTCTTTTGCCATTTCCCGGAATATATTCTTATATCCTTCTGCGTTGGTGTCGCCACCTTCCACATCTGCGTCAGGCTTGAATCCGAGGCATAGTTCGGCATCCTCTTCGTTTCCTATACACACGTCGACATATTTCATAAGCGGACGCATCACTGATTGAGCCTTTTCGGAAGTCCAGAGCTTTTTCCGGAAATTGAGATCGACACTTACTGTCACTCCATGGCGTTTTGCAGCCTCGCAAGCCAAGCGTGTCAGTTCTGCTGCTTTATCGCTTAAAGCGGGAGTGATACCGCTCCAGTGAAACCAGTCGGCACCTTCCATAATCCTGTCGAAATCGAAATCAGACTGATCGGCTTCGGCGATGGCAGATCCGGCGCGGTCATATATCACTTTAGACGGACGCATCGATGCCCCGGTCTCGCAATAATATATACCTACACGGTCGCCCCCTCTTGCGATAAAATCAGTATTGACACCATATCGGCGTAATGCATTTACCGCAGCCTGTCCGATTTCATGCGACGGCAGTTTAGAGACAAAATAAGCTTCGTGCCCATAGTTGGCACAGCTTACAGCCACATTCGCCTCACCTCCGCCCCAGATCACGCGCAATGTGTCGGTCTGGATGAATCTGTCGTTTCCAAACGGTGAGAGCCTGAGCATAATCTCACCCAAAGTCACTATCTTACTCATAATGTCAGTATGGTTAAAATTGTCGAAATGTGTGGCATGAATCTTGTTGAAGGCAGATGCAGGAGTCGCCGGTTCCGGAGAGATAATTTGGGCACAACCGGTCGGGAATGCCGATGGCAAAAAATGCAGTAAGCCGTCAATAAGAAATGTCACATAAGAATAAAATAATAATGTTTTATCCTTAATACGTCTCTGAATATTGAAATACTCTTCGCTTTTCCAGATACAAAGTTAACTAATCTGAGTCACTAAATGAATCATAAAAGTAGAATAAATACATAAATGAACGAATATGATATAAATTTGCAATAAATGGATTCGTTCAGCACGCTTTTTTATAAAGGTGGGGATTTCTGATCAGGATTCTAAAGCAAAAATTGAAGTTGTTTAAACTTTTTTACGGAGATTGATTTTCTTATGGCTTTTTACATTAAAAAGAAAAAAGTCTAAACAACTTCATTACGAAATCCTGAAATAAAAGTTTACGTATCGATTGGTTTAAGAAACTGTTTAAATTTATTTGTCGAAGGAATTGAGAGGATTTGTCGAGCAGATTTTTGATATTTATGATGGAGTTATGGGGTTCCATAATGACTGAATAAATATCATAAAGATGTTGACAAAGACCTCAATGACAAGACAAAATAAATTTTAAACAGTTTCTAAGAGCGCGTTCCTTAAAATTTCGTGGTACAAGCGTCTTTGACAGTATTGTGTAGACGCTTGTATCACGATATAATTATGGCATGTCATTGTTTGATTTATAAAGATTGCCTACGATCTCTGAAAAAGAGCGGGGAAATTCCTGCCCGAAACTTTTATCATACTCCTTGCAGAATCTTTCATATGTTTTTTTAGCCATTCCGGGAATTTTACGTTTTGCAAGGATCCTGCATTTCACCTCAAGCGCTTCCTCGCTCAAAGGATCATGGCATGCAACGGTTTCTGCAATTCTGTAGATCAGGCGTTCGTCTTCGGGATGTGAAGTGTTGACATATTTCATAAGCATAAACAACATGTCAAGCGACTTGTCTGAATAATCGCTTTTGAAATTGTCGAGCCAAGGATAGTCGGTAAAAGGAAGAAGCGGACCATACAGAAGCAGTTCGAGCATTTCATCGATAAGCTGATTGTCGGTGTTACTGTTTTTTTCAAGCAATGCCAAACGCTTCTTTATTTCGGAATAATCAATTGTGACGTTCTCATTGATAATTTTATAGTAACCTTTGTCGAAAATTATTTCAATATTTCCGATTTCCGAGAGTAGCAAACGAAGTTTACGCATATAGACATTTCTGTTGTTTTTTGCTGATTTTTCGTCCCTGTCATTCCATATGAGTTCGTCAATAATCTGTTGTCTGACCCCTTTTGAACTTCTTTCGTTTTCAAGAATCAGCAGAATTAGGAGATCTTTTATCCTGAAAGAAAAGTTGGTTGTCACATCGTTTCCGTTTTTGTCGCGCACGTTAAACTCTCCCAATAAAGATATGGCAGATTTTTCTCTATTGAAGTGAGGTTGTTGTATGACAGTCAGAGACATGGCAGGGTCTTCCCTGCCGGTATCCACTGCAGGAGGCGTCGCATCAGGTGTTTCTTCTTCCGTTGTCAAGGATTCCTTTATATTTTCAGTTATATCTATATTTATATCATCCTTTATATTTTCAGTTAAATCTTCAGCCGCATCCTCCGCGTCGCAGTGGTGAAGGTCGGAGGTTCCACTGTCATCCGTGTCACAATCTTTGTGTTCACTCTGGATCCCAAGGGTTTCAGGTGTCATAATGTCAATATCCGGCGACGTGTAATCGCCTGTATCATTGCCGGAATGTTGCTTTTTATTTCCCTTAAATATAATTGCCACAAAAATTGCGATTGCACTGATTATTATCCCGGCAACAAATGGCAGCATATTGCGAGATGCAAATGTAGCCTCTTCTTTGTATCCGGGGTTGTCACCACCTAAATTTTTATAAGAAGGATTGTCGGCAAAAGGGTAAGATATTTCGTATATGGCATATTCATGAGACGTGTCACTAAGGTGTTTGTCCAGTACAAGGTAATATGAATCACCGGTATCGTTTCTGAAAAGGTCAAATACAAAATCACGATAATCCATCTTGGAGAAAATGCTTTCGCTCACCACCTCATATCCGGGTCGGTCCAAGGAGATTTTAATCATATTCCCTCCGTTTAGGGTTGATGCCATGTAGAAAGCGTTCTCTTTAATACTGAAGTACATGGAAGATGAAGGTATGAAATTTTGATCGACATTTTCAATCTCCCATATTTTCTTTCCCTCAAAAGTGTTGAGGTCATACTCCCAAAGATCATAATAATATACTGCCGGGATTTCCTGTTTCCCGGCTATATTTCCGAAGCCACCGAAAATATATAGCTTGTCTCCGACGATTGCGGAAGAAGAGGATGTGCGAGACTCGGGGAGGGGATTAAGGCGCACCGGAGATACCTCTCCGGAGACAAGGTCTATCTTGAAAGAACTGTTGTTGAAAAGATAAAATCCATAACCTCCGAAAGTATATGCGTTTTTCCCGTCAGATGCAAAGGAATGGTTATGGAAATATGGTTCCGCAGTATTCTTTTCAGCACCACTCCAGGAAAAAGAGTTAAGGTCTAAACGGGATGATGTGAGTTGTTTTAGATTGTAAGATATCAAAGAATTAGAGAGAGGCGCGAATGCAAGATGGTTTGAAAACATCATCACCCTCCTGTCTGCCGGGATATCAATGTCTTCGGCAATGCCGGTAACGGGATTGAAAATCTTAAGACGGGAGTCAGATAGGATATAGAACACAGATGATTCCGGATTGAAAGCAGTCTGAATGTTTTCATCAGTTTTATATCCGAAAACTTTCTTCCATTTAAAGTGCCCGTCTATTATCCAGTTTGGATTTTTCGCTTCAGCGGCAACGTCAGATATGCAGTCGTATGTAATGTCGCCGTCGTGTTTTGCAAGTTCCCAATGATTTGTATTCCTGTTGTCGATAAAAACTTTAATGTCGCGCATGTCTGCCGGAGCTACGGCAGGCTGGTTTTCAGTAGATCCGAAAGTGATTGAGGCGGCATTCATATCAGTCTTCAATAAATTTTCCGAAATTGTTTCCCCGCCGTATCTGAATGTGACCGTGCCGGATTCCTTGTCGACAGATAGCCCTATTTTGGCAGGATCTTTATTGTCGGCGATAAAATCAGATGGCATGACATGCAGTTTCCCGTCAATTATAATAGCGGGATTGTATTCAAGATTGTCGTTCACAGCAGATACAAGACTTATTGACGAACCGTTGTCAAGCTCTATTGTGCATATCTGTCCGAAATGAGGAGTGTCGTAAAACGATAATTCAAATTCGATAGCAAGATTATTTGAAAATTTAAAATCCCGGTCTGCACCCAGCTTCAGGGATGTGCGCATGCTGCCGGGGAAAGAATGGGAATTGAATCTCAATCCGTAGTCCATGGCATGGGCTGCGACTGCAAATATCGACAGGATTATTGATGTAAGGCATAGTTTGTGTTTCATTTCATCAAAAAATATTAGAAAAGAATGCAGGGTGTGTATGGGGGAGATGATTTGTTACAAAATTAAGAAAAAAGAATGATTAATATGATATCGGCAGGTTATAAATTGATGAAGTGATGTTAATAATTCAGTTAATACAAGGTTTATTTTCTGGATTAAGCGATAATTAAGTGATTTGTTAAATAAATCTTAAGTGTATAAGGCTTACTTTGTAAAATCATTGAAGTTGTTTCAATGTGATATGACCCTTCAATTTCCAATTTTCGGAAAAAGAGGGAAACGATTTAAACGAATTAACCATACAATACAATTATCATGAATTTGAAAAATGTTTGGTGTCTTCCGGTTTTGATTGCTGTCGGCAGCTGCGGAATATCGGAAGAAAAAGCCAAGACACCTGTAGACTATGTTAATCCCAACATAGGGAACATAAGCCACCTTCTTGTGCCCACCTTTCCCACAGTGCATCTTCCGAACAGTATGCTCAGGGCTGTGCCGGAGCGCGGAGACTATACTTCGGAGAAATTGAAAGGTCTTCCTGTGATAACGACAAACCACAGGGAGAAATCGGCATTCAACTTAAGTCCGTATCAAGGCGACAGGATGGCGCTTGGTCCGGTTGTTTCTTATACATACGACAACGAAGATCTCCGTCCGTATTATTATTCCGTCTATCTTGACGAACCGGGAATCAACGTGCGTTTTGCCCCGTCGAGGCAAAGCGCCGTCTATGAATTGGACATGAATCCGGAAGCCCCCTCATATATGGTGGTCAATACTAAAAAGGGGAAACTGACATCTGAGGGGAATGTGGTCAGGGGATATCAGGAGCTTGACAATAATGTCAAGGTCTTTCTTTATCTTGAGACCGAACAGATGCCGGAAGAGATTCTTGCCGTAGGCGGGAAGGATGGTTCGTCTGCAAACATGGCGGAAGGTGATGACGCTTGTCTCGCGCTGTATTTCGGAGATAATGTAAAAAAGGTGAATCTCCGCTATGGAGTGTCGTTTATCAGCGAGGAACAGGCAGGGAAGAACCTTCACCGTGAAATCACTAATTTTGATGTCGATTCAGTGGCAGCTGCCGGAAAAGAGATCTGGAACGCTGCCTTGGGAAAGTATGAGGTTGAAACAGACAACGATAATGATAAAACGGTGTTTTATACCGCGCTTTATAGAGTGCATGAACGTCCTGTATGCCTGAGTGAAGACGGGAGGTATTTCAGTGCGTCGGATGGGAAAGTGCATGATGACGAGGGGCATCCCTTTTATACTGATGACTGGATATGGGATACGTATCGCGCGGCTCATCCGTTGCGTGTGATTTCAGATACTCAGGTAGAAACAGATATAATCCGGTCGTATCTCAGGATGGCACAGCAGACCGACAGCCTCTGGATGCCGACTTTTCCCGAGATTACCGGCGACACGCGCCGTATGAATTCCAATCACGGAGTGGCGACTGTGGCAGATGCCTGGGCAAAAGGATTGCACGATTTTGATCTTCAACTTGCTTATGACGCATGCCGGAAAGGTATTGAAGAGAAGACTCTCGCCCCCTGGAGCGGGGTGCCTGCAGGGAAACTGAATGCTTTTTACGATTCTCACGGTTATGTCCCTGCGCTTGCAGATGGCGAGAAGGAGAGATGGGAAGAGGTTCACCATTTCGAGAAACGTCAGCCCATAGCGGTCACTCTTGGCACAAGCTATGACTCATGGTGTCTTGCACGGATAGCATCTTTCTTGGGTAAGGATGAGGAAGCCGCCAATCATCTTGCGAAATCACTCAACTATCGTAACGTATTCAACAGCGATACCAAATTTTTCCATCCAAAAGATTCGGAAGGGAATTTTATCCAGCCCTTTGACTACCGTTATCCGGGAGGAATGGGAGCCCGGGAATATTATGGGGAAAACAACGGTTGGGTCTACCGCTGGGATGTGCAACATAATATTCCCGACCTGATTTCGCTTATGGGTGGTCCCCTTGAGTTTTGCAGGGCGTTGGACAATACTTTCGAAGAGCCTCTCGGCAAGAGCAAGTTTGAATTTTATTCACAGTTGCCCGACCATACCGGCAATGTGGGACAGTTCTCAATGGCTAACGAACCCAGCCTTCACGTGCCGTATCTGTATAATTTCGCCGGACAGCCCTGGAAGACCCAGAAAAAAGTCAGGTCTTTGTTAAGGCAATGGTTTAGAAACGACCTTATGGGGATTCCCGGAGATGAGGACGGGGGAGGAATGTCGGCATTTGTAGTGTTCTCTATGCTTGGTTTCTATCCCGTGACTCCAGGCGAACCTGTCTATTCAATCGGGAGCCCCTTGTTCAGACGTGCTGTAATCCATCTTGAAAACGGAAATAAATTTGAAGTCATAGCCAATAATTGTTCAGAAACAAACAAATATATTCAATCTGCAAAATTGAACGGTAATGAACTTAACCGTCCATGGTTCAGTCATGATGATTTGAAAGACGGTGGAAAACTTGAGTTGGAAATGGGTCCTGTGGCAAATCATCGGTGGGGACTCGATACAAGTGTCAATTAAGAATTATATCAGTTATGAAAAAAATAATAGGAATAATAGCACTGATTGCCGCCGGGATCATTTCTACCGCCGGTTCAGATGCGAAAACTGTCTATAATTTTCCTTTCGCTCCGCAGACAGGAATTGTAAATGAAGTTGAAAAACCTTTCCGGCAAGAAGTCTGTCTGAACGGATATTGGGATTTCCTGCCGGTGAAAACTCCGGCGGACTACAGGCAGGGGAGCGGTAAGGCACCCGAACTCCCTGAGCCGACAAAAGGGGGATGGAGCGCCACAAAGATCAAGATCCCGTCGCCATGGAATATAAATTCCTTTGCATACAGAGATCTTGAGGGTCCGGACCACCGGAATTACCCTTCCTACCCGAAAGAATGGGACGACATTTTAATGGGTTGGCTCAAAAAAACGGTGACAGTCCCTTCCGATTGGAAAGGGGAAGACATCATCCTTTATTTCGAGGCGGTGGCAGGAGAGGCACAGGTTTATGTCAACGGGCATCCCGCAGGTGAAAATTTTGATATATTCTTACCTTTTTCGTGCGACATAACCAAATACGTGACCCCAGGTGAGACCGCAGAAATACTTGTGGGTGTAAGAAGCCAGAAACTGTTTGAAGACAACAGTACGGTTGGACGCCGTATAATTCCCGCCGGCTCTATGTGGGGATACCATATCAACGGCATATGGCAGGATGTATATTTGCTCGCCCGACCGAAGGTGAGTGTCAACGACCTTTATGTTCGTCCTCTCGTGTCGAAGGATCTGCTTGAGGTGGATGTGGAACTTTCAAACAATACTGAAAAAAATGTAGATGTCACTCTCCGTGCCGATGTGAAGGAATGGATCAACAGAGCGGGGACTGATGTCAATACGTCACCCGTCCCTTCATCAGAGCTCGGGATGACGGCACTTGCACTCTCTCCGGTGAAAGTCAGGATTCCGGCAAACTCCTCGGTCAAGACCACCATAAATGCACCGGTGGACGGAAAACTTAAATTCTGGACTCCGGAAATCCCGAATCTTTACGGGCTCGTTCTTACAGTAGACAATAAGAAAGAAGCGATAGATGTGAAATACGACAGATTCGGCTGGAGGGAATGGACCCTTGAAGGCACGGAGCAATGTCTTAACGGGAAACCGTATCAGCTCAGAAGCGATTCATGGCATTTCCAAGGGATTCCGCAGATGACGCGCCGATATGCATGGACTTGGTTTAAAGCTATTAAAGATATGAACGGAAACGCTGTGCGTCCGCATGCCCAGATATATCCGAGATTCTATCTTGACATGGCTGACGAGATGGGGATCTGTGTGCTCGATGAGACTGCGAATTGGGCTTCGGACGGCGGACCTAAACTGGACTCTGAACTTTTCTGGGAAAATTCAAAAGACCATCTCAGAAGATTTGTAAAGAGAGACCGCAATCATGCATCTGTTTTCGGGTGGTCAATAAGCAATGAGAACAAACCGGTGATCTTATACGTGTTCAACCGTCCGGATCTGATGCCGCTTCAGGAAAAAGCATGGAGGGAGTGGCGGGATATAGTGCGTGAGCTTGACCCTACGCGGCCATGGATTTCTTCCGACGGGGAGGATGACGGTGACGGTGTACTTCCGGTGACAGTGGGTCATTATGGAGATAAAAATTCCATGAAACATTGGAAAGCGATCGGGAAACCATGGGGTATGGGCGAGCATTCAATGGCTTATTACGGCACACCGGAACAGGTCTCCGTCTACAATGGCGAACGTGCATACGAATCTCAGGAGGGTCGGATGGAAGGTCTTGCAAACGAATGCTATAACCTTATAAAAGACCAGAGAGACATGGGGGCGAGTTTCAGTACCATATTTAATATGGCATGGTACGGACTCAAGCCTTTGCCCCTTGGCAAGCGTGATCTCACCACCACACCCTCTCTTGAAGAGGATGGCATATTCTTTGGGGAATATGTGGAAGGTGTCCCCGGTGTTCAGCCTGAAAGGGTGGGACCGTATTCCACCACATTCAATCCCGGATATGATCCGGGTCTTCCTCTATATGAAGAATGGCCCTTGTTTGCGGCGTTGCGTTCGGCAAATGCTCCCGACGGTCCTTCATGGAGCGAATGGGCGCAGACAGACAAATCAAAATATGAGGCTCCTGCGGCTGTGCCGGCAGCGGAACAGTATGCTGACGTGGTTTATATTGGTTCGGAAGGGAGCAGGGTGAAGTCTGCTCTCGATGATCAGGGTGTGGCATGGAGCAAAGAGATAAAAAATCCGGGAAATACACTTGTCATCGTGAATGGTTCGGAACCGCTTTCCGGGTCAGATATACAGAAAATAAAAAAAGCGTCGGAAAAAGGTGCTGATGTATGGGTATGGGGCCCGACACCTGAAACCCTTGAATCTGTTTCGGGGATTCTCCCTGC
>JAIDJJ010000117.1 GCA_029052265.1 Muribaculaceae bacterium | reverse complement strand
CTTAAGTTCGTCTGCATCTTCATATGTGTATAAGAGAAAGCCCACCGACCATGAAGTGCTTATGGAATTGACCGCCCTGTTTTCTGATAAAAGGTGTGATTCCTGACGGCTGAACGAACCACTGATATTGGCACTCCCCCTCATGAAATCAAGTGTCTTCCCGATACTGCCGTTAGCTATCAACATCTTTCCGTCGCTCTTTGCCGACGTATAGGAATAGACCACGTAGTCTCCGTAAAGTTGCTGTGCGAGAGTGAAGGGAGTGTGGCTCCATGACTGCATCACGAAAGCATTGGCAAACAATCCATGTCTCGTATGTCTGTAAGTTAACCTTGACGATACTCTCTGTGACGTGGAATTATAGAAATCATCAACCCCGCTTTGGAATGAACGGTAATTTTTCATCACATATCCCGGATGAATAAGGTTAAGGTTCATGGGAGAACGCCCCGTCCCTCCCCGGAGACTCATTGAAAAACGGTTGTTTGGTTTCCAGTTAAGGCTCAGTGACGGAGAAAAATATACCTCGTCATGGTTAGCGAGAGCCTTGTCAAATGTATAGTGCGCAAAGCTTACAGGTGCGTCAAGTGAAAAATTGATACGCCTGAACCAATATTCAAATTTCGGGTTAGCATAGACTGTGAAATAGTTGGTGTTTATTACATTTGTGGTTTCACCGGGAATTTCTTCAGGGATTTCCGGAAGATGCGTATTCAGGGAGCGGACATAACCTTTGATCCCTCCTTCCAGACTTACAGTGACTCCATTGACAGAGAACGCATAAGCGGCGCTTTCGTTTGTATAAAAAGCATGATCCTTGATGTTCTGGCTTAATAAACCGTCATTCATTGATACTGAAAGCGTCTGAGGCATCGATTCCCATTCATTATTGCTGATAAATGTGACAAGATGTTTCCCTTTGAAACGTTTGATAAGTTTGAAATCGTTCCCTATATAATAGTCCGGCAGTGAAGCTGTCTGATTATTGGATAACGATCCGGTCACGTCAAGGGTTACATCGTCCCAGTCGACATTGGTTTTCAAAGTGTTGTTGATGAATGCGGTTTTCTGGTTTAATTCATATATGAATTTGCCTGACAGTGAGTGAGAACGGTCGACGCCGTTGCGATTCTCTGTGACAACACGGTCTCCGTCATTCAAAAAATAAGTCGTAATATTAGCAGCTTGTGCAGTAACACGGTTGAACGAATAGTCCACCTGCGCCTTAAGCTCCCCGCGCCCCATTTTCCACAGACTGTTGGTGGATATAAGTGCCGAACGGTTGAACAGTGTACGCTTGCGGCTGAGATTGGGCACACCCGGTAATGACACTCCAACATATTGGCTTAGTCCTGTCCCACGGCGAGAAGCAAAGAAATCAGTCGCCTGAGACGAGAGGTCTTCTCCGACATTGTTTGTCTTTATTGTCGTTATGTTTTTTAAATTGGGCATGACAGCCATTGCGAAAAGTTCACCATCCAAAATCG
>JAIDJJ010000116.1 GCA_029052265.1 Muribaculaceae bacterium | reverse complement strand
GGTATGTAAAATGTATGATGCTACATTAAAAACGCCGTGGAAAGAGTTGCCAAGTGAAGCTATCGATGCCATACTTAACGGCACTGATCAAAAGTTAGATATTCGGAACGCTACAATGTCAACTACACATTACGCCGGCACCTATGATGGGCTTGTAAAATATGTAGAATCTCAGGTTTCGGAAGAAGTAGTAGAAAATGTCAGCAAGTGGGAAACTCAATTTTTTTCTAAAGCGGTTTGTCCTGAATGCCAAGGAAGACGTCTTAATAGGGTTGCTCTAAATTTTTTCATAGACAATAAGTCAATTGCAGATGTTGCAAATATGGATATATCCGAGTTGTATGAGTGGTCGCTTCATCTCGAACAGAAAATAGATTCATCAATGAGGAAGGTTGCAACAGAAATATTAAAAGAGATCAATAGTAGGTTGCGCTTCCTTCTTGATGTAGGGCTCGATTATCTGTCGCTAAACAGGAGTAGCGCATCATTGAGTGGAGGGGAGAGTCAGCGAATACGTCTTGCCACCCAGATCGGTTCGCAACTTGTCAATGTTTTGTATATACTGGATGAGCCTTCCATCGGACTACATCAACGCGATAACGAGAAACTCATAAATAGTCTGAAACAATTGCGAGATAATGGAAATTCAATAATAGTTGTCGAGCATGATAAGGATATTATGGAGGAAGCCGACTATATTATAGATATTGGTCCAGGCGCGGGGCGTCACGGTGGAGAAGTAATGTTTCAGGGCAAAGTTGACGATTTAAAGAAAGAGCATACTTTGACAGCAGACTATCTTAATGGAGAAAGAATTATTGATGTGCCTAAAGTCAGGAGAAAGGGGAATGGTAAATTCCTTGAAATATTAGGAGCGGTGGGACATAATCTTAAGAATGTAAACCTTAAACTTCCTCTTGGCAAGTTCACATGTGTGACAGGAGTAAGCGGGAGCGGCAAATCGTCGTTAATTAATGGGACGCTCTACCCTTTACTTAGCCAAAAATTTTATCGTTCGTTGCAGTCACCGTTGCCTTATGCTTCGGTAAAAGGAATAGAAAATATAGATAAAGTTATTACTGTTGATCAAACTCCACTTGGTAGATCTCCCCGTTCGAATCCTGCGACGTATACCGGCGTCTTTTCCGACATCAGGAAACTTTTTGTGGAGCTTCCTGATTCCAGGTTGCGAGGATATAAGCCAGGGAGATTTTCCTTTAATGTGGCAGGAGGGCGATGTGAGACATGTAAGGGTAATGGATATCGCACTATAGAGATGAATTTCCTTCCGGATGTTCTTGTCCCGTGCGAAACATGTCATGGCAAGAGGTATAATCGGGAAACTTTAGAAGTGAGATTTAAAGGGAAGTCTATTGCTGATGTTTTGGAAATGACGGTAAATCAGGCAGTAGATTTTTTTGAAAACGTGCCGGTTATTCTAAAGAAAATCAAAGTGCTGCAAGATATAGGGCTTGGCTATATAAAGTTGGGTCAGCCATCAAGTACGCTTAGTGGTGGTGAAAATCAAAGAGTTAAGCTTGCAACCGAGTTGGCAAAAAAGGATACAGGTAAGACTCTGTTTATTCTTGACGAGCCGACCACGGGTTTGCATTTTGAAGATATCAGAGTTTTGCTAAATGTAATTAACCGGCTTGCAGACAAAGGCAATACAATTGTGGTTATAGAGCATAATTTAGATATAATCAAATGCGCAGATCATATAATCGATATAGGACCAGAAGGCGGTCGTAATGGTGGAGAGATTATTGCGGAAGGTACTCCGGAAGAAATTTCCCTGATAAATACCCATACGTCTCGATTTTTAAAAAAAGAGTTGTACGGAATACAAGATTAAACAATGATGTTGTAAATATCAATATAGCGTTGTCAATTAGCATGACAACGCTATATTTGCATAATAAAAGATTGCATTGGAACAACGCCAGATCTTGATCCTGATTTGAAAACACAATCTCGCAATATTTATAGGTTTTCAAGAGCAATAATGGCGGTCATAAAAATATCCATAATCAATATTATGTTAAATAGGGATAATATGAAAATAAATATACTTCCCCAATCTCCTTTAAGTATTTTTTTAACGACGTTTATTACAACTTTTCCAAAAAAAATATGTATATTTGTGCAATATATTTAATAATTTTACCAATTCTAAATTTTGGTTATCGTGTGGTTAAGATGTATTTCTAAAAATCAATCAGAATATAAT
>JAIDJJ010000115.1 GCA_029052265.1 Muribaculaceae bacterium | reverse complement strand
ATTACAATCCATATCTGCGAATTTCCGATGGAAACGGGAAAGGGTTGTCTTTTTCAGCCAATGTTGAGTATATACATTCTGAAAATGATTATCCCTTCACACTTGTAAATGGAAATCTTGTCACAAGGGAAAAGCGCGAAAACTCACGGATGAATTCATGGACCGGCGAACTTAACGGAAGATGGAGGGTCAAAGATACTTCTACTTTGATAGGGAAACTCTATTATTATGATAATTCACGAGATCTTCCTGGGGAAGTTATCTACTATGTCAGCGACAGCGAAGAGCATCTTCGGGAACGTAATTTTTTCGGACAGTTGCAATTTAGAAGCAAGTTCTCGTCTAAGCTTTCATTGTCAGCAATCGGTAAATTTAATTGGTCGACTTCCAGGTATACGGATGTAGACGGCAAATATCCCGGTGGTAAATTAGACAACAATTATATTCAGAGGGAGACATATTTCTCAGGAGCACTTCTGTATATCCCTATTTCTGATCTTTCTGTCGACTATTCAGTAGACTGGATCTGGAATAATCTGTCAAGCAACACAAAGTCAGCCATTCGTCCCTACCGCAACAGCATACTGCAATCGCTTGCAGTGAAATACAATTTTTGGAGAGTATCCGCGATGGCAAGAGGGTTATACTCAATATATATAAATGATGCAAAAGACGGAGATGCCGGAAAAGACAGATACCGTTTTTCTCCATCTGTAAGCGTAAGCGTGCAGCCAGTGTCAGATCTTGG
Organism: Muribaculaceae bacterium; assembly: GCA_029052265.1. Lineage (GTDB taxonomy): Bacteria > Bacteroidota > Bacteroidia > Bacteroidales > Muribaculaceae > Lepagella. The sequence goes on along the minus strand of JAIDJJ010000115.1, from coordinate 2,781 downwards.
ATTATTTGTGAGAGGATCTTATAAAAATATCTTCAGAATGCCGACATTCAATGAAGCGTATTTTGATAATTATGGGAGCATCAATCTTGATCCGGAAACCACGGAACAGATAAATGCTGGAATTACTTTCCAGGCACCTTTGTTACCATGGATGAGTGATCTGACCCTTACATGCGATGGATATATCAATCATGTCAAGAACAAGATTGTCGCCATTCCCTATAACATGTTTTTATGGACAATGACCAATCTTGGGAAAGTAAGAGTTTATGGATTGGATGTATCTCTCAACGCCTCATTCACTGTCAATCGATTACAGACGATAGCGCTTTCAGGAAGTTATTCTTACCAGCGTGCTCAACCTCGAACCGATCCCAATGCCCATGAGTGGATGAAGCAGGTGGCGTATATTCCGCTGAATTCAGGTTCTGCTTCCATTTCTTGGCTTAATCCCTGGGTCAACTTGGCACTGCATGGCACGGGATGCAGTGCACGCTACACTACGAACCAGAATCTTCCACAGACCCGAATCCCGGGATATTTTGAAACCGGAGCTTCGCTTTTCAAAAAATTCAATATTAATAGAAACAGCATTGAAGTCAAGGCTGAAATCTTGAATATTTTTGATAAGCAGTACGAAATAGTTGCAAGATATCCAATGCCCGGGAGATCATGGCGATTAACGGCTGAATTTGAAATTTAAACGTAGAACAATGAACAAATAATAATTCACAACTTAAAAAATGAAAAAAAGTTTTATTTATCTGAGTGTAGCCGCATTTGCTATGCTGTGTTTCACTGCATGTAGTGATGACGATGAACCCGATAAAAAAGATCCGGATCCAGTGGTTCCGGTTTCCACTGGTGCCTATATTCTGACACAGGGAAATTACTGGGATAAAATCGAAGGGTCGCTTGATGTGATAGATTATTCAAAATCAACGATTTCACAGAATGTATTTGTCAAGGCAAACGGTAGAAGCATGGGTGCGACTCCGCAATGCGGCATAGCCTATGGATCCAAGATCTATCTTGGCATGTATCAGTCAAAGACTATAGAGATAATTGATGCCAACACCTATAAAAGCATAAAACAGATAAATCTACCGGAGAGCGGTTTCGATGGCACGGAACCCAGATGGATGGTAGCTCATAATGGCAAGATATACGTATCTATGTATGACGGATATGTGTCACGCCTTGATACACTTTCCATGGCTATAGATGCATCAGTCAAAGTAGGTCCAAACCCTGAGATGATAGAGATTCATGGAAACAATCTGTACGTACCAAATTCTGATGGAATGAATCATCCTAATTATGGTACGACTGCATCTATAGTATCTCTTGACAGTTTTAAGGAGATTTCTACTTTCACCGTCCCTATGAATCCCAAACAGTTTATCTCGGTTGGTGGTAATCTCTATCTCATATCTATGGGTAATTATAATGATGTTGCGGCAGCCCTTTATAAAATTGAGTCGGATAATACTTACACAGAGATTACAAAGGCGACGATCGCTGCAAGCAAAGACAATGTGCTTTATCTTATCAATTTTCCATATGGCGGCACTCCCTCTTATGCCAAGTATGATGTGTCATCCAACTCTTTGACCTCCCTTTCTTTCGATGAAGTGCCGGCACCAACCGGACTCGGAGTTGATCCTGTGACAGGCTCACTAATAATTTCGTCATATTTGGATAACAATTATGAGTCGTATAATTTGCCTGGTAATGTTTATCAATATGATAACAACGGCAAATTCGTCAAGAAATACGATTGCGGTATAGGCGCACCATGTATATTCTTTAATTCTGCATTATGATTTCAAAAGTGAGAAAAATAATCTCACCTATTATCCTTTTTACGGTGCTGTTTCTTCTGCAAGGTTGCGGGGGAAACAGCACCGTTTCTTCAGAAGGGAAAGAGGTGGAAATTAAGTACGCGGAGAATCTTGCTATAAAGGAGTTTGACGGTTATACGGTCGTGGAAATCCGGAATCCCTGGGATACAACAAAACTTCTTCAGAAATATGCGCTGGTTAAAGAGGGTGTGGAAACGCCTTCCGGATTTTCACCGGGACAGGTTATCGGCGTGCCATTGAAAAAGTCGATCATCTATTCTTCTGTTCATAACGGTCTTGTAAACGAATTGGGCGCGGCGGACGCCATCTCAGGAGTCTGCGATGCCGAATATATTTATGAACCTTCATTAAAAACAAGAATCGAGACAGGGGATATTGCTGATTGTGGCAACAGTATGTCGCCTAATGTCGAGAAAATAATACAGGTCTCACCCGGAGCAATACTTTTGTCTCCGTTTGAGAACTCCAACGGTCATGGAAAACTGTCGCATGCAGGTATTCCTATTGTGGAATGCGCCGATTATATGGAGACATCGCCGCTTGCCCGTGCGGAATGGATGAAATTCTATGGGAGATTATATGGAAAGAAGGAAAAGGCCGATTCGTTGTTTTCAGAAACAGAAAAACATTATCTGGAGCTTAAGAAAATAGCACAATCCACGGCTACACGCCCCAAGGTGCTTATGGACCGAATCTACGGGCAATCATGGAACCTTCCCGCAGGAAAATCCACGATGGGGATAATGCTTGAAGATGCGGGGGGGGTCAATCCGTTTGGCGACGTGAAAGTTTCAGGGAGCCTTCAGCTAAGTCCGGAGAAAGTGCTTTATAAAGCACAGGATGTAGACATCTGGCTGATACGTTTCGCATATACTCCCATTACGTTGAAATCTTTGGGCGAGGATAAGGATATATA
>JAIDJJ010000114.1 GCA_029052265.1 Muribaculaceae bacterium | reverse complement strand
GCTGAACAATCTTAAACTGCGTGCATCTTACGGTCAGGTAGGTAACGACGTATATCAGGTGAACGGTGTGGCACAGCGATTCCTCTACGAACAGAAATGGAGCCAGATCGCCAACGACTACTATTTCGGCACTTCCGGACAGACAGGTATATATGAACAGCAGTATCCGAATTACGGAGTGACCTGGGAACGTGCCCATAAATACAACGTCGGTCTTGAGTTCGGGTTCCTGAACAATTCCCTTAGCGGAAATATCGACTTCTTCTGGGAGAAGCGTAACAATATCCTTACAGAATATCTGACGCGTCCGTGGTGGTTCGGTGTGACATCCGCAGCCGGAAACCTCGGTAAGACCGAGAACAAAGGTTTCGAGATCGAGCTTCACTATAGCAACACCATAGGGAGCGATTTCAAATACAACATCAGCGGCACCTATTCTCATGCCAAGAACAAGATCACGGAAATGGACGAGCCGGACGGCAAGACTGACTACCGTAAGCGGACAGGTCATGCCATCGGACAATACTTCGGACTTGTTGCCGACGGTTTCGTGACCCAGGCGGATATCGACGGAGGTAACCTTCCGGTCTCCACTTTCGGCACCGTTAAGGCAGGCGACCTCAAATACCGAGATATGAACGGCGACGGATTTATCGATGACCGTGACGAGACTTTCATCGGATATTCCAACATCCCTGAAAACACATATGCCCTGACGCTCGGAGCAGAATGGAAAGGTATCGGGTTCAGCATCATGTTCCAGGGTGTGGATCATGTGAGCCGCTATTATGATGCGGAAGCCATGTTCGCCTTTGTCAACGGCGGCAAGGTGAAGGAACACCACCTCGACAGATGGAATCCCAACGTTTCAGAAGCCGAGAACCTTGCAAATGCGAAATATCCCCTTCTTCACTACGACAGCTATGGCGACCACAACCAGCGTCAGAACTCCTTCTTCCTCAAGAACGGTTCGTTCATCCGTCTGAAGAATATAGAGCTTTCTTATTCTCTCCCCGAGAAATGGATCAAGCACGCATATATGAGCCAGTGTCGTTTCTTCGTAAACGCCAACAACCTTGTTACCTGGGATCATCTCGACGGGCTTGCAGATCCCGAGAGCAACGGCTCAAACCGCTATCCCATCTGCAAGACAGTCAATTTTGGTGTCAACATCCAATTCTAAACTGATAAAGTAATGAAAAGACCATATAAATTTTTAACTTTCGCTATGATATTCGGGGCTATGTCCGCCATGACTTCGTGTGGTGACTACCTCGACAAACAGCCCTCCAATGAGCTTACCGAAGACAAGACCCTCGGGAGCTGGAGCATGTTTGAATACTTTCATAACGACACTTATAACTTTCTCCTTCACGGGGCTAACCGCCTGAACGGGTCATGGCTTGACGCAGCCACCGATCTTGCAGAGACATCATTCGCCACCGGCGGCACTCGCACCACTTTCAATATCGGCAATTATTACGGCGGTGGCGGAGCTGCGGAGCTTAGCGGCACCTGGGAGTCGCGCTACCGCGCCATCAGGAAATGTAACCGTGTGATCAACCAGATGGATCAGGTGCCCAACGACATCACTAAAACTCCCGAGCAGGAAGCGCGCGACCGCGCTATAATGCGTGCTGAGGCACGCACGTTCAGGGCGTATTTCTATTGGGAGCTGTTTTTGCGTTTCGGTCCGCTCCCGATCGTGACCGAGGTGCTTGACCCGACCGAAGACATGATCACTCCCTATTCAAAACGTCCGACATTGAAGGAATATGTAGTGGACTTCATATTGAAGGAGCTGGAGGAGTCGGAGGCAGACCTGCTTCCGTATGAAGATGCATGGAGTGCAAACCGAATCGGGCGTCTGTCGCAGCCAATGAACCGTGCCCTTGTCTCCAGAATTAAGCTGTATATGGCTTCTCCGAGATTTGCGGCTGAGAGCGGAATCACCTGGCAGGATGCGGCTGATGCGGCGGCAAGTTTCATACGTGATTTCGGTGGAAATTTCGGACTGTTCGCAGAAGCTAATATCGATCCTGCGGAAAACTATGCCAATGCCGTGCTCCGCACCCAATATACAGGCAATAATAATGAAGTCATCTTTTTCCGTAACGACGTGACAATCGGATGGGCGGGTATATCACAGGACACTCCCGTTGGTGAAGGCGGCTCAGGTGGCAACTGCCCCTCTCAGAATCTTGTCGACATGTATGACATGGCAGACGGTTCATCGCCTTTCGCTCAATATGACGCTACAGGAGCCCCGGTCTATACCTCCGGCACCCTTACCCCGGCAATCAACCCGGAGAGCGGATATGACGAAGCCTCAATGTGGGAAAACAGAGATCCACGTCTCAGAGCGACAGTGCTTTATCAGGGTGTGGCATGGGGTACCACCCGCGAAAACAGCACTATCGATGTGCGTCCGGGGATGGCAGACAATCCTACCGGCAATGCCAACTCCACCCCGACAGGATATTATATGCGTAAATATATCCCTGCTTCGATCTTGAGTTCAAACCACAGCGGAACCGCTTACAGACTCTGGACTATCATAAGATATGCCGAGATACTTATGAACTATGCCGAAGCCATGAATGAGCTCAACGGTCCGTGTCCCCAGGTTTATGAGATGCTCGACATGGTTCGCCACCGTGCCGGAATCACGGGTAGCGTCGCCGACCGTGCAGATCTCGCCGGCAAAGATGCCATGCGCAACTTTATCCATAAGGAACGTACAGTGGAATTTGCTTTCGAGGAACACCGTTCATGGGATGTGCGCCGCTGGAATGTGGCTGTCGAGGCTCTTTCCCGTCCGATCTATGGCGTGAATGTGGCAATGGACGGAACCATATCCCGCAAGAAGGCTCAGGACAGGGTGTTTGAACAGCATATGTATCTTTATCCGATTCCTGAAGGTGAGATCTGGAAGACAGGCCTTGAAAACAATCCCGGATGGTAATCCTTAAAATCAAACTGAAAAAATCGAACAGTTATGAACCGCATCATAAATGAAATACGAAACAGAGCGAGACTCGTAGCGGCAGCCTCGGTGATCACCGGGTGCTCCGCCATGGCACTCGCCGCCCCCACAGGAAACCTGCTGAAGGGCCGGGTGGTAGATCCTGAAGGAAATCCTATCCCCGGGGCTGTGGTGAACCTTGCCGAGCAAAGCAAGGTGGTTTTCACCAATGAAAACGGAGAATTTACTATAAAAGACGCCAATTATGACGATGAAGTCAATGCGACATGCGTCGGTTATATCACATCGATCAAGCAGGTGGAAGACTTCAGCGCTCCGATAGAGATCGTTCTTCAGCCTGATACAGATCCGTATCTGCATGTTGCTCCGGTAGCTTTTGGCGAGCAGGAGAAGAAATTTCTTACCGACTCCCGTTCTGTGGTGACAGGTGAAGAGCTTCAGCGTTATCCTGTAACCGTGCTCCAGAATGCCTTCAACTCCCTTCTGACAGGCGTGGAGACATATGAGGTGTCTTCCGAGCCGGGATGGTCGGAGACCAAGATGTATGTGCGCGGTGTCCGCACGCTTAATTCAAGTGCACGCAATCCGCTTATCATTGTCGATAATGTGGAGCGCGACCTCTCCTTCCTCGATGCATTCCCGATCGAGTCGGTGACGGTGCTGAAGGATGCCGCGGCAACAGCACTCTATGGCATGCGTGGCGCCAACGGCGTGATCCTTGTCACCACCAAGCGTGGCGAGGCTGGAAAGACGCATATCAATTTCACTCAGGAAGTGGGTTTCCAGACTCTCACCGGAAAGGTGGAGAACCAAAATTCATATAATCTTGCGCTCACCAAGAACCAGGTGCGTTATCTTGACGGGAAAGACCCTCTCTATACAGCGGACCAGATCGAGAAATATCGCCGTGTCTGCAACGGGGAGACTCTCGACGGAATGGACCGTTACCGTTATTTCAACACGAACTGGTTTGACGAACTTTACCGCGAAACCGCTCCTGTGGTCAAGACCAATCTTCAGATTTCAGGCGGCAATAACCGTGCGAGATATTATGTTTCGTTCTCATATCTCCGTCAAGAGGGTATGTGGAACTCTAAAGGCACTAATTTCAATGAGCGTTTCTCCACCCAGCACATGCTCAACCGTTGGAACTTGCGTTCCAACCTTGACATTAATGTCAACAAATATCTTCGTGTAGGTCGCGACCTCGGCGGCCGTATCGACAATATTCTCCAGCCCACCACCCCGGGCTTCAACCTGACCACTTTCGGTGCCGTGGAAGCCGAC
>JAIDJJ010000113.1 GCA_029052265.1 Muribaculaceae bacterium | reverse complement strand
TTGCGTCTCAGTAAAAGAAAATAGAATCCGTACATTTTTTTATGAAGTGTGGACAGACTGCGCAAATGTGTCAACGAACGGAGTCTGTGTCTGTTGGAAAGCCAAGGATTGTGTGTTATCTTTGTGGCATGAATTATTTGGAGAATAAGACATCTTTAATATTAGACATTTTCTTTTGTGTCGTATTCATGCCCATCCTTGTATTTCTGGGACCTTCGTATACATGGATGGCACAATGGCCCCTGTTTTTTATATTGACATGCGTATTTCTTTATGCCTGTTATTTTATCGTTATCCGTATCAGGATTCCGGATCTTTTGATTGCAAAAAAATATAAGCGGACGTTCGGAATATTATCGCTACTTATTGTCATCAACTATCTTCTCTCTCTTTATCCTTTGCCTGAACTTGATTTTATAACACCGGTGTTGAGTCAATATCAGACTCAGTTGAGAAATTTTGGAGTTTCGGTGACATTATGGCTAATGTTTTCGCTTGTCATGGGGTATTCATTGAGCGTCTCATTTGTAAAGGAACTCTATGCACAGGTGCTTTTGAAGAAGCAGATAGAGGCTCAGCGAGACAAGGCGGAACTTGCGGTGTTTAAGGCTCAGATCAGTCCGCATTTCCTTTTTAACACATTAAATTCTCTTTACAGCCTTGTTATCGGCACATCGGAAAAAGCAGAGGAGGCATTTGTGAAATTTACCGAAATCCTGAGATATACGTACACAGGGGTAGAGAAAGAGACAGTGCCGATAGGCGATGAGGTAGACAATATCCGCAACTATATAGATCTTCAGAAAATCAGGCTAAACAGTCATACCCGGGTGGAGTGGGATTGTGAAGTGGATGATCCTCATGTGGCAGTCCCTCCGATGCTAATGGTGACATTTGTTGAAAATGCGTTCAAATACGGGTCGTCCACAAGCAAGGACTGTACGGTCAGGATAAAGGTTCGTCTGATAAATGGTGATCTTGAATTTGAGACAGCCAACAAGATAATGAAGCAAGGAGATAAATTCAGAAGTGACGTTCCTGTGGGGATAGAAAATTCCCGGATGAGACTTCAGGTATTGTATCCTGACCGTCATTCCCTTACAGTAAGCGAGGAGAACGGGGTCTATCTCTTGAGGCTTAATATCCGGTTAAGATGAACTCATAAAACAGAAAGATGAACAGAAAGATAAAATGTGTGGCAATTGACGACGAGCCGCTTGCATTAGACGTGATCTCAAAATTTTGTGAAAGGATAGGGAATGTGGAGATAAAAGTTTTTTCAGATCCCGGAGAGGGACTGGAAACTATAAATCGTGACAGACCGGATATAGTCTTTCTTGATATAGAAATGGAAAATAAGACCGGGCTGGAGATTGCGGCACAGTTGCCGGAGTCATCATGCTTTATATTCACAACAGCGTATCTGAATTACGCTATGGACGGTTTTGAACTTGATGCTGTCGATTATTTGCACAAACCGTTTGCATTCTCTCGTTTTGAGACTGCCTTCCGCAAAGCGTTACGTAGGCTTGGTCTGATAGAAAAGAATGATGACAGGTATATTGTGGTGAAGCAGGAATACAACAACGTGAGTATTTTTCTCCGCGAAATCCTGTATGTAGAGGCAATGGAAGGGTAT
>JAIDJJ010000112.1 GCA_029052265.1 Muribaculaceae bacterium | reverse complement strand
CTTTATCGCTGCGAAGTGTACGCGCGGTTTTTCGGTTAAATTTACTGACATTGGGGTTGTTTTTTCTGTAAAATTTACTCCTTGAGAAGTGAGATTGGCAAAAGCCGATAACAAACATGAACTGCAAACAGCAATCCAATCCGGCTGATAATTGCTTAAATATGCCAAAAAAAGGTTAAGAACGCCACTCCTCGTGCGTTCTTAACCTATTGATACGGTAAAGAATGTCTTATTTGAGCTCAACTTCAGCACCAGCCTCTTCGAGCTGCTTCTTCAGACCCTCAGCCTCAGCTTTGGGAAGACCTTCCTTAACGACACCGGGTGCGCCGTCAACGAGAGCCTTAGCTTCCTTAAGACCAAGACCGGTAAGCTCCTTAACAAGCTTAACAACTGCGAGCTTGCTTGCGCCAGCTGCCTTGAGGATCACGTCGAAGTTAGTCTTCTCCTCTTCAGCGGGTGCACCAGCAGCGGCGGGGCCGGCTGCAACTGCCACTGCAGCAGCGGCGGGTTCGATGCCATACTCCTCTTTGAGGATCTGAGCAAGTTCGTTCACTTCCTTTACGGAAAGGTTAACCAATTGTTCTGCAAATGCTTTCAAATCTGCCATTGTTGTATTTCTTTTTATTATTTTTTACTTGATTAGTTTTCTTTGTTAGACAAGGTCTCCAATATGCCATGAAGCTTGGTTGCACCGCTCTGGAGGGCGCTGACAACGTTCTTCGCAGGACTCTGGAGAAGACCGATGACATCGGCGATAAGTTCGTTCTTGCTCTTGATGTTGCTGAGAGTGTCTAACTGCTCTTCACCAACATAAACTGTCTCTTCTACATAAGCACCCTTCAACATAGGAAGCGTGTCGTTCTTCTGACGGAACTTCTTGATCAACTTTGCAGGAGCATTCCCTACATTGCTGAGAAGAAGTGTGGTCTCGCCATGAAGAAGGTCGTAGAGACCGCTGTAATCAACTTCGCTTGCTTCAAACGCTTTCTTGAGAAGTGTGTTCTTCACACAAAGCATTTTGATGCCGTCCTTGAAACATGCACGGCGGAGAGCGCTCGTCTTTTCAGCGTCAAGCCCTGAGGTCTGGGTCAGATATACGCAAGAGTATTCCTCCAGCGTGTTTCCGATCTTTTCAATGATGAGTGATTTATCTTCCTTTTTCATTTCGTCTTCAATTTAGTTTATTCAACCACAGACTTGGGTTCCACTTTTACGCCGGGACTCATTGTGCTCGAAAGATAAATGCTCTTGA
>JAIDJJ010000111.1 GCA_029052265.1 Muribaculaceae bacterium | reverse complement strand
CCTAAAAACTGGCAATAAATTAAGTATTAACAAACAATATACCGGCAAAAAAACGAAATGACAATGTGTCATAATTGAATTAAGACATATTGGGTTTGTCTTGCGATTTATAAATGCAACATCGCAAAGCTGCATCCCTACTATATATCAAACGTCGGTTATGACACACCGTCATTAAAACCATCTTGGACAAAAGTCAACGCCAGGGAAATTCTTGAGGGACCGGCTTCCCTTTAATAGCCTTTCTTACTGAACTGGCAAATTCCCTAACCATCTTTTTTACCGGACCCGGTTCTGTGCCCAACACCTTGTACAAAAGACCTGCTCCGGCAGGTAATCTTGTAATGCCTGCAGCAATCTTTTTCTCCTTATCTATAAACACCGGTGTGTTATCATAAATCTCATCAGCCTTATCTGAAGGTGTCATTACAATCACATTTGCAAAAACATCAAACCGCCCCATTACCCCCAGATTCCTTGGACTCTCCAATTTTGGATCAATTACAAATTTCTCTCTGAAAAGTCTTGAACCATCCGGTCTTTCTCCATGACAACATACTGACAAAATATCATATTCAAACAATTCCCCATCTCCATAATATTTCCTTCCTCCCATAAATATCTCCGAATATACTACAGTGGCACTTTCCGCCACAGATAATCGGGTATCAGATATAAATCGGGTATGACGGCAGGGAATCACAGGTTCAGGAAGGAACTCAAGGTAAGCATTGTCTTCCAAAATAATATTTTGAATCAAACCTGAATAATTATATCTCATTTCCGCCAATTTAGTCGCCGCCCCGGTCGCCACATGAGCAAACGCATTTTTGTGGACTATAATGTCTTGCTGATACCTGTCGCCATCCACATTCGGACCGCCGGAAGAAAGTATATAGACACATGGCATCTCAGGCATTTCCTCATCAAAATATAGTTCTTGTTGAACAATCAACGGGTGTCTGCGGTCAAGATCTCTCAATATACTTTTGCCACAATTATCAAGCTCAAATCCAAGACGAAGATAGCCGTGTTTGCCTGGGGCACCCACATACATCGCTTCAGGCTCGGTAAGATACCGTGCCATCTCCCTTGCCTTGGAAAAATCCACCTCGGGTGCAGCGGTCTTCTCTTTTATTTGCTCAATCATACTTATTTATTATTTTTCAGCCTTATCAAACAAAGCCATTTTGAATATGAGATCTACAAGTTCATCTATACCCTCCCCGGTCATACAATTAGTGAATACAAACGGCTTTCCCGGTCTCATCAGTTTGGAATCATGATCCATGACACCCAGATCTGCATGTACATACGGAGCAAGGTCTGTCTTATTAATTACCAGAATATCGCTTTGAGATATACCCGGTCCATCTTTCCGCGGAATCTTGTCACCTGCAGCCACATCTATGACATAGATAAAGAAATCAACCAAAGCCGGCGAGATTGTTAGCGTAAGATTGTCGCCGCCACTCTCTA
>JAIDJJ010000110.1 GCA_029052265.1 Muribaculaceae bacterium | reverse complement strand
ATTGCGTTAATGCTTATCAGTCCATATCCTGACGTACGGTACAAGTCTGCTGTCTATTCCAAAGAAAACAAGTCAGGTGTTTGTTTCTCAAAATTCAAGGAGGGGATGACCTTTATGCCGGTATATGTCAATGACGAATACGTTTTATGTCAGATTCCTGAAACCGAATTTGACATCTATAACGGAATAACTGATTCCAGACTTGTTTACAATGAGGATGACAATATCGTTCTGGCGAAATATTATTTTAAATAACAGCCACCTGTTGATAGCGTTGAGTATGGCTGCCGTTATCTCATGTACCGGTATAAATGTTGACCGCTTTGTAATACCTCAGCAAATCTTTGAAATGATCCCTTCAGATAAACAAATTCATGTCATCTTGCCTGTCCTTCCCGGAAGGATGATTCCTGGAAGGGAGATGCTTGATAAGATCGAGAGGATGATAGTGAATTCCGGATCGGATGACGTGGATTATTTTGTATGTGTTCCCGAGGGTGGTCTGACAGCTGAAGATAAAAGGGCTATTAGGATAGATCACCGCAAGGAAAGGTTTCTTGAAGTGCCTCTGGAGACGTTAGAATCCTTGAAAGGATTTTCAGAAAGGAAACATGGGGTTCAGTTCCTTGTGGATAACTCCGGAAATGTGATTGAATCGGGAAATATTCTGAAGCCAGACGACAGGCAGCGGTTTTATGACAGGCTGAATCCGGAGATATCCCTGACTGTACTATCTATATCCGGTCCGGATATTTATCCCGGTGTTTGCCGTATGGACACCACGGTATGGTTGAAAAACAACGGTGAATCCGATGTGGTGATTTATGAGACCGAGGCATCATGCACGTGCTCGTCCTCAGAATTAACCAACAGGGTTATCACCCCCGGGGACAGTGCCGCCCTGCATATCGTTTACCATAATACCAAGAGGAAGGGTTTTGTCTCCAATATAATTGTTTATTCAAGTTCAAATAAATCCCCGCACGCCATAAGGATTCACGGGGACTGACACTACCATGACATGAGAACATATCGCTTGAAATGCTGTTGCATGCTTCTGTATGCCGTCCTCTTCTGTTCCTGTGGTTTGAAAAAAGACAGACAGTTGGAACATTCATTGGAATATGCCGGGGAGAATGCGACGGAGCTTCGGAAGGTGCTTGCTCATTATGGTGACAGCACCTGAGATAGGGGCACGTCGGCTCTCCGAGCCGACGCAGGGCAAACGACTCAGACAATCTTATCTGCACACAGATTCTTTTGCACGACGTGGTCTCCGGGGGACCCCGGGGCCCGGGGCCGGGGGCTTGTGAACAAAAGACGAGGCCGACCAAGTTA
>JAIDJJ010000011.1:251-6651 GCA_029052265.1 Muribaculaceae bacterium | reverse complement strand
CTCCTCCGGATAAAACGACAGGTTGAGTGTCTGCACATAGTTTGATTCACCATAAATCACATCCCTGCCCGGATATATCTCATCTACTGTGACTTCCCTGACATATGGGTTTGAAAGCTGTTTCAGGTCATTGCGCAAATATCCGGGAAGCATGGCTGAATTTTTTTGCGTCCACATCCTGTCAATATAATTCCACGCAAGCAAAGCCCTGTTCTTGCCATAATCCACATTATTTGATAAGGAAGCCTCCGGGAAAAGTGCGTCCGCACCTGAATCATATGGAGTCGACGCCAATGTCCATGAATATGGATTGCGCATGTCTATGCCGGTCTGGGTACTCTCGAAATCATCTATATAGGATGACCCTTTTGTAGAACCTGACTTCTGCCGCCCGGGCACCAGACGGGCAAATTCGGCATTGAGACGGAAAGAGGACGGAGAGGATGCATTGATTGTCGGAACCTTGTTGAGCAGATTTGTCAACCACATGAAATCCTTATTATAACTCAGATTGACTCCGAACATGGTGTTGTTGATCACCTCATCCCCGATATTCACCTTTTCTGTCAATGCTTTCTCTGAAAAATGCAGCAAAGTTCCGCCCAAAGTAAAATCTTTGTTAAACCTATACTGCGCGTCAAAACCGAGCAGAGTCTTGCGCTGCATGCTGTAAAGTTCCATATTTTCCAGCGATACACTGACATTAGTGCCTGAATCTACTATACTTTGATTGATTATAGTGACGATTCCGTTGCTATAATCTACAGTATAATCGCTGTTTTCGGTAAGCACCACCCCACCTGCCGTGACCACAACTGAACCTCTCGGAACATTCATGGCGTTCAATCTTATCTGCGCCCCGCTTGAAGCCTGATATTCCCCTTGAAGGGTAAATTTGTTTTTATCTGCGAATTGCGATGCCACAACCAATGTGGAATCATATAGCTCTTTATAAACATAAGGTTCTGCGAGAGCGGCATTGCCTATTCTCCTCTCAAGATTCGAGCCGAACGGCTCCGCTACCGGGAATATGACATTTCCGGTGGTGGGCTGCACTGTATAGCCTTCAATATAATCAAAAAAACCATCCGGGTTAGATTCCTGATTGGAATCAAGCCTGTCGAGATTCATCAGCTGCAGGATGGGAACGTTAGAAACCGTACTTATGGGTAGATAATTGATTTCGGTTCCTGTCGTATCGCTCAAATATTTGATGTTAAGCTTAAAATTCTTCTGCTGCAGCTGATATGCACCCAGAGAATATACATTCTTCATCATCAGTTTCCACATCGGCAATGACGGAGATATTGTTGTTCCCCTCAACATCTTAAGGTAAAGGCATTGAGAGGTAGTGGTAACGTCGCCCGAAAATTCTCCGACCTGATATACCTTTCCTTGATATGTATATTCATACGCAACGGCAAGAACCTCGTCGCTGTTAAGACGTGACTTCAACGATATATAGCCCAATGTCGGATTCAACGTGTATTCAGACGACTTCAGCAGACGGGCACTTTCCACTTTCTCGAAATCTTCTCCCCCCTTGATTCCGTATGCCTGCAAAGGAGCAAGCACCTGGGTGACTTCATTGATATTACGGGCTCCGGGATATTCTGTCTTAAGTATGTCAAGAAGTTTGTTTGATTTGTTTGACGGGACTGCCTCCGACATATCCGGCTGCCAGTATTCGTTGGCAAGACGCGTATTTTCCCCGAGATCCATAAAACCGACAACGTTGCGCGACTCGTCATAACGTCCGCTTTTATTGGTAAGCCACACCTCAATTCTCGTAATCGTGATGCCTGACGTCACATGGGGCAATGTCGCCGCAAATTTGTCATAATTGTCATAAAAATACTGAGAAAGAAAGAAATGCCTGTTCGCATCATAATTATCTGCCTTTATCGAAAATGATGTAGTCTGCACACCTCCTTGTGTACTCACTGATTTCGATTCACTGTTCTGCTGACTCACGAGCCCGGTGAGGGTAAGTTTCCCGAACTGAAGTTTTGTCTTGATACCGAAAAGGGATGTCCCCCCTTTTATAAGGCTTGAGCCTGTGGTCATGCTTACATTACCAGCCTCGATGTTCTTTATTATCTCATCCTCCTTACCTTCATAATTGAGTTTAAGATTCTTTGAATCAAAATCAAAAGTGGCATCCGTGTTATAGCTCATGTTGAACTTCATCTTGTCTCCGACAGATGCAGCAACTGTGGCTTGTATTTTCTGGTCAAAACTGAAGAACGTGCGTCTGCGCGACCGTAAGGAAAGAGCCGGATTATCAGTCTTGTTACTTTTGATTCCCATCGAAAGCTGCACTGAACCTTGTGTTGAAAGACGCACTCCTCCCGGACCGAAAAACTTCTCTAACGGTCCGAGTGCGAAGTTCATATCAAAAAGATTAAACGACTGTTTATCCTTATTTTCAAAATACTCCGAATTACGGTCATGAAAAAAACCGAACATCTCCTGACGTGTGATCATGGCATTGTATTGATCG
The DNA here is from genome assembly GCA_029052265.1 of Muribaculaceae bacterium. Taxonomy (GTDB): domain Bacteria; phylum Bacteroidota; class Bacteroidia; order Bacteroidales; family Muribaculaceae; genus Lepagella. The sequence goes on along the minus strand of JAIDJJ010000011.1, from coordinate 4,148 downwards.
GGAGTCATCATATAGGGAGTGACTATCTCCCGCTCCCCAACACGTGTGCGCAATACATACATCCCGAGTTCGGGGACATATTCCGCTTCGGTCTTTATGTTGGACGGATCTGAAAGGTCGGCAGCATACTCTTTCCCCTTATAATCTTCATACCCTCTGGGCAATGTAGGACGAACCGGTGACAACATTGCCGCACTGTCAGGAACATGTGCCTCTTCAAATACCGCACGTCCCGGAGGAGACTTCACAGCAGAGGTGCGATATTGACCGCTCGACAACAAAGATATTGTCAGTATCACCAAAGACACTGACACTATCACACATATTTTTCTGACAACTTTGTTTCTACAAATCATTTCAGAGCATCTTGAGCGCAAGTTTTATTGCCTTCTCAGTGCTCAGGGTGGGATCAGTCGCAAATATTTTCTTCAACGCCTTTTGACTCTGCTGGGCGCTGAATCCAAGCATCACCAAGGCTGCTATGGAATCTTCATAAACCTCTCCGGCAGCCGGAGCACTATCAATTAACGCCACATTTGAGCCTTTTATTTTATCTTTCAAATCCACTATTATACGCTGTGCCGTCTTCCCCCCTATCCCTTTGACTGCCTTTAACGTAGAGTCCTGTCCCGACGATATGGCGCCCTCAAGCTGGTCTGAGGTGAGTGATGAAAGGATAAGACGAGCCGTATTAGGGCCCACGCCGCTCACGCCTATAAGCAACCTGAACAGCTCCCGGCTCCTTTTTGTCAGGAATCCGTAAAGAAGGTGTGCATCCTCGCGTATCGATTCATGAACATACAATTTTACCTTGTCCTTCCCGGCGCTTCCGTTCAATTCGGCGTAGTCTATCAAGGTAATGTTTATGTCGTAGCCCACACCGAATGTCTCTATCACGGCTGTGGTCGGCTGAAGTTCGGCGAGCGAACCGCTTATATAGTCTATCATTTTTTAGTCTTTTGCGCAAAACTAATAAATTCCCTTATCTTTTACAACTATCATGTCTAAATTCTTCTTAACTGAATTGCCACTTTAAAATGATTTTGTAATTTTGCATCATGATTCAATCTTTCAACTCATCTTTACTTGAAAATGCTGTGGCGGAACTCTCAAAGCTCCCCGGCATAGGAAGAAAGACAGCTCTACGTCTCGCCCTGCATATGTTGAGGCGTGAAGAATCCGAAGCGGTGGCTCTCGGAGAATCAATCATAACGATGCGTAAAAACATCGCCTATTGTTCACGGTGCCATAATATCAGCGAGCAGGAGGTCTGCCCTATATGCAATGATTCTCGCCGAGACAGCTCAACTGTGTGTGTGGTGGAAAATGTCAAGGATGTTATAACAATAGAATCCACACATCAACACTCAGGGCTTTATCATGTGCTCGGAGGGGTGATATCTCCCCTTGACGGTATCAGCCCCGCAGACCTCGAGATCGATTCCCTCATCAAGCGCGTCACTGAAGAAAATCTTAAAGAGGTGATTCTCGCGCTTAGCCCTACTATAGAGGGAGACACCACAAATTTCTATATTTACCGCAAGCTTGCAGACTTGCCCGTCAGGGTGACGATGCTCGCCCGCGGGCTGAGCATCGGAAATGAATTGGAATATACTGATGAGCTTACTCTCGGCAAATCAATTCAAAACCGGGTGCTTTTCACATCAACTTTCTCAAAACACTAAATTTAAATCCTCATGTTACATTCCAACCGGCTACATCTGCGTGCTCTTGAACCCGGCGACGCCGATTTCATGTTTGAAGTAGAAAATGATGCGGAGGCATGGCGCTATAGCGACACTATTGCCCCTCTTTCCCGCCGCATATTGCGCGATTATGCATTGAACTATGACGCTGATCCGTTTTCTGCAGCACAACTCCGGCTTATCATAACTGAAGAGGGCAACAACATGCCCGTGGGGATAGTAGACCTCTACGAATTGTCTCAACGCCATCTGCGTGCCTTCATCGGCATTTATATATGCAAAGAGTTCAGAGGAAAAGGGTACGCGGAAGAAACTCTGCGGCTAATTGAAGAATATGCCCAGAACACGCTACATTTGCACCAGCTCGGCGCAAAAATAGAAGAGAACCACACCCAGGCTGTATCCCGTTTCGAAAATCTGGGTTATAAATGCAGCGGCAGACTGGAGGAATGGCTAAGCGCTCCAAACGGAAAATATTCCAACATGCTTATCTACACCAAATCTTTAAAGTAAGCCGGCTCCGGCGGTCAGTTGTCCATAGGATCCGGAGGCACCACAAGCCAGCTTCTGTAGGATTCTCCCAGACGCTTCACATTTCGCCTCCAGTAACTGTTTTCAGCACCTGATAGCAATCCCCGTGCATCTCCCGCTTCCGCCACAGCCCAGGAGTGACGGGCAATCTCTGTCTCAAGCTGACCTTGCGACCAGCCGCTATAACCCAAAAAGAAACGAAGCCTGCCTTGAGTCTCGCCCCCGTCTTCTATATATTGAAGAATCCGCTCAACATCTCCCCCTACAAATATTCCCGGCGACACCTCCGTGGCATCTTCTATGATGTCGCCAAGCGTGTGCAAAAGGAACAGTCTCTCAAGATCTACCGGTCCTCCACAGAAAACAGGAATTTTTTCACCCGGTTTCCATCCCGGGATAATATCCCCGAGCGTAATACTGGTAGACTTGTTCAATGTAAGGCCGAGATGACCTTTGTCGGCATCCCTGTCAAGGATCATGACCACTGAACGGCGGAAATGCGCCTCTTCCATCATGGGGTCGGAGATCAACAGGCGTCCCCTATCCGGCTCTGCCGAAGACAAATTATTATATAACAGGTTGTGCAGATTCATCAACTGAAACGTTTATTATTAAACCAGGAAACGGAATTTGTCACCGCGCACCCGGCAGACTATATCTTTACAACAATTCCAGCACGAGTTTTATTATAATGAAAGTATTGAAATTCGGAGGCACCTCCGTCGGCTCTGTCGAGAGCCTGAGAAATGTCAAGTCAATTGTAGAATCAATCGATGACCATGCTGTTGTCATTGTGTCGGCTCTTGGCGGTCTTACAGACCAACTGATCGCAACTGCCAAATCCGCTGCGGCAAACGACCTCTCATATCTCGACTCTATGAAAGCGATAACTGCCAGACATATCAATATTATTGAAAATGTGGTGGCTAAAGACCTGCAAAAGGAGGTGAATGACAAGGTTTCAGCACTTCTGTCTGACCTTGAACGGCTTTATGCCGGCGTTTATCTTATTCGGCATCTCCCGCAAATGACCCTTGACATCATTGTCAGCTTCGGTGAAAGGTTGTCTTCTATAATTGTGGCAGCGATGATCGACGGAGGCAGCCATCATGATTCCCTCGGTTTTATCAAGACAGAAAAATGGTATGAAAAAAACATAGCTGACCAAAAACTTACCACAGAATTGATCCGGAAGGAATTTTCCCGACCCTTCAAATATGCTATTGTCCCCGGATTCATATCCACAGATATCAAGACCGGAGACATCACCAATCTCGGAAGAGGAGGAAGCGACTTCACTGCAGCCTTGGTGGCTGCAGCTCTCAATGCTGAAGTGTTGGAGATATGGACTGACGTCGACGGATTCCTGTCGGCGGATCCGAGAATTGTGCCCGACGCGATTCTGATACCACATATGTCTTTTATTGAGAGCATGGAATTATGTTCGTATGGGGCAAAGGTGATTTATCCACCAACCATATATCCCGTTTTCCACAAAAACATTCCCATCAAAATCTTGAATACCTTCAATCCATCTGCCAAGGGGACACTTATAACCGATTCTCAAAACGATGGAGACCTGAAGGTGAAAGGGATCTCGGCAATACGCGACACATCCCTGTTTCACATTGATGGAAATATTTCCGGGAAACTTAAGAAC
>JAIDJJ010000011.1:0-241 GCA_029052265.1 Muribaculaceae bacterium | reverse complement strand
ACACTGTATCGCGCACATTCAACGCACTTGCAAAAAAGGGTGTAAAAGTCTTCAATGTCGCCAGATGCGACGGGAAAAACGGGATGTCGTTCGCTGTTGCAAAAGCCGATGCAGATGTGGCATTCGACCTTCTCTGCCGAGAATTTGCCCCTGAACTTTCCAAAGGGACTATTTCCAAACCGGAACGTCTCGACAATGTGGCGACAATTGCGGTGGTGGGAGACAACATGCGTGACAACGC
>JAIDJJ010000109.1:3721-8962 GCA_029052265.1 Muribaculaceae bacterium | reverse complement strand
CGGAGGGGCCTTTGGCCGGTCGCAAGGCTAATAAGACAATAAACTATGTTTCTACAAATGTCATCTAAGAAATGGTGGCTACTGTAGAGGAAGCGACAGCACCGAGCGATACAGCCAAATATGGCGCGGCATTCTTCAACAATCCTGAGAAAAAAGCCGATACCCCTTCCGACTCAACCTATATGGTGACACCCACAGGACTTAAGTATGTCGTTGTAAAAGAAGGATCAGGCAAAAGCCCTTCCGCAACTCAGGAGGTGACTGTGCATTATACCGGAATGCTAACCGACGGCACAGTGTTTGACAGTTCCGTGGCACGTGGTGAACCCGCCACTTTCCCGCTCAACCGTGTAATAGCCGGCTGGACCGAAGGTCTCCAGCTTATGAAAGAGGGTGGCGAGACAATATTCTATATCCCCTCTAACCTCGGCTACGGCGCACAGGGAGCACCCGGCGCAATCCCACCGAACGCTGACCTTATTTTCGACGTTCAGCTTATTGGCGTGAACTGATGCCGGACTATATGAAAAAAAGTTTTTTTAAACCGCGTCCCGCCATAATCTTGGCGGCCGCGGTTTTATCTCTATCCTTATGCGCTTGCAAAGGGAGGAGAGCAACAGACATGGTCCCGAACGGAGACACAGTCGAAGTGGTCATTGAATCAGCATCCTGTCAGGAAAGCTCTCAGGATGCCACTGAATTAAAAGACTCCATCAACAATGAAATTTAAATCTTATATCTCAATGGCTGCCTGCGGTCTTATCCTTGCAGCCTGCTCGACTCCCGAGGCAAAAAATCTTTCAGAGATATCCAATGCCTCTAAGGCAGACTCTCTAATTTATTATTTCGCGCAAATGAGAGGTGCCGAATATGACCGCGAAGCCCAGCGCGACACTACACTTGCCACCGAACAGGCAAAGAAAGCATATGTGATGGGTGTTCAGGCAGGTCTTAATGCTGCAAAAGCCGATAATGAAGCCTACAACCGCGGTCTTTTCCTCGGAATGCAGATGGCTATGAATTTCCAGCAATTCAGCAAAGATTACGGCATTCAGCTCAATAAAAAAGTATTTCTCGAAAGTCTCGCGGAAGCGATGTCGTCCGATTCGCTTGCCAATCCTTCAGATATGCAACGTGAATTTTACCGCATAATGGGGGAATTTAACTCCGGCAAAGAGGAACGGGAAAATCAGGCTGCATCAGAAAGCCTCGAAAAAGCCGCTTCCGGCATGAATCTCAAAAAATTGGCTGACAATCTTTGGGGTGAAATCACAGAAAAAACCGATGGGGAGAAAATCAAGGACGGTGATAATGTAGAGACTTCCATTGTATTGGCTCATGCCGACGGAAAATCGATTGAAGCCCCACTACCTTCAAAAATAAAAGTGGGAGCACGCAATATCCCGGCTCCATTGGGAGAGGCGCTCAAGACACTCAAGAGCGGGGAGACCGGCAAATTCGCCACAAGTGCGAAAGCCCTCTTCGGTCAGCGCGCGACTCAGATGGGACTTGAGCCTTCCGATGTGGTGATAATGACAATAAAGGCAACTGTCGCTCCGACGGAAGACACCGCAAAATCCAAATAATCTGATAATATGCACATTTATTTGTTGCAGGTACTTATGTAGTAAAAAATGGTGCCGCGTCGTTAACGATGCGGCACCATTTTTTTATCATCACCCGTAGTGACCCTTATTCATCTCCGGAATCAAGAACAAAAGGAACAGAAACCTCTGCGGTGGATTCTACAGGGACTCCGTCTTTATCGGCTGGAATCCATGCCGGCATTTTCTTGACAATACGGATAGCTTCCTGCTCAAGATCCGGATCGATCATCCTTACCACCTTGATAGTGCCTATCGACCCGTCTGTATTCACAATAAACTGCAACGTGACAACACCTTCCACCCCCAATGACTTTGAAGTCTGCGGATAGACCAGATTAGTGGATATAAACTTATCCAACGCTTCTTTCCCGCCGGGGAAAGAGGGAGTATCGGCAGCCATTGCGCCCAGAGAGATACCTGCAAAAGCAAGCAGGCTTATAATCATTTTCTTCATAGTCAATATTATTTATTCCGGTCGTGAGTTTATAGGTTAGGTTTATAGGTTAAGAATAATTTGAAGCCATACACGACCCCTAAACCCTACACTTTAAACCCTAAACATATATATTAGACAATCGTTATCTTCAAAAGATTACACATTCGACAAATTTTTCAACATATTTCCACAACCGTCTTCCAGAAGATCAAGCACAAGCTCAAAACCTTCCGCACCGTCATAGTAAGGGTCGGGAACACAATCACACTGAGGGAACCCGGAAACAAAATCTATCATCCTCACCACTTTCTCTTCATCTTCTATGGTAGGCGCCATTCCCCTGAGACGGTCATAATTGCTATGATCCATCGCAACAATCAAGTCAAAACGGTCAAAATCCGAACTTCTTACCTGACGGCTGTGATGCACAAGATTGTATCCTCGCTGAAAAGCATGCACCCTCATACGGCGGTCAGGAAGTTCACCTGCATGTCCGCCGTAGAGCCCGGCTGAATCAATCTCGAATCTGTTATCGAGCGCGGCATCGGCTATCAGTTGTCTCATGACCCCCTCCGCCGCCGGCGAGCGACATATATTTCCCAGACAGACGAACAGTATCCTCACTTTATCCTTATCCGCAAGAGCATGCACTATTTCAGGAATCTCCCGTGTGTTATTTCCTTTCTTCATTCAATGTTTTTTTGTCGGTTCTATAACTTCATTTGCAAAATTAATGAAAGAAGCCCATATCTTCGCAGGAATTAACTAATTTTGCATAGTTTTACTATATACGCGTATGAAATTCCCATATATACCAGTACTGCTCCTTATATTGTCCATGTCATTAAGCGCCTGCCGAGACAAGGAAGTCACCCCCGATAACGCTGAACTTCCTGACAGCACTCCGGCAGCCGTTGCCCCGCAAACGGACGGAACTCTCTCGAACCGCATACGCGTCAGAAACATAGGAAGACTTCCCGAAATTTTTAACGACAGCAACCATGTTCAGATGAAATCGGCACGACGTCTCGGAATAGAACCCGTAACCTCCCTGGCTTCTTCTTATTTCATCCGGCGCCCGATAATACATATCAAGAGCAACGACTTCTATAAAGTGGACACTCTTTCCCACTCCCTCCCGTTTCTCGTGCCCGAAGCCGCTGTCCTGCTCCACGACATCGGCAGCAATTTCATTGACTCCCTCTCAAAACGCGGTGCCGACGGATACAAGATAAGAGTGACAAGCCTGTTGCGCACCCCCGACACTGTCAAGAGTCTCAGAAAAGTAAACATCAACGCTTCTGACTCTTCCACTCACCAATTCGCCACCACTTTCGACATCTCTTACATTAAATTTCATCCTTGTTCCCCATCAAGGGCAATCGAACAGGAAGATTTAAAAAACCTTCTTGCTGAAGTGCTTCTCGACCTGAGGGATGAACAACGATGCTATGTGAAATATGAAAAGAAAACCGGTTGTTTTCATGTGACCGTACGGTAACCGTACGATAATGGAATTAAGAGCGCGTTCCTTAGAAACTGTTTAAAATTTATTTTGTCTTGTCATTGAGGTCTTTGTCATCATCTTTATGATATTTATTCAGTCATTATGGAACCCCATAACTCCATCATAAATATCAAAAATCTGCTCGACAAATCCTCTCAATTCCTTCGACAAATAAATTTAAACAGTTTCTTAGATAGTTCCAACAATTGGCATTCCCGCGGTGTTATACCAACTGAACAAGCCCGTATCCAAGGCTGTTCATGGTGACTTCTTGCACAAACATCTGTATAACACTATAAACCGGGAACCATATGTCAGAACAATCAGCCACACCCTCAACCCGGACATCCGGTGCCATCAAAAAAATACTCAAAGCTGTCGCGTGGACATTCGGAAGCATTATCGCGCTTACCATCATATCTGTGGCGGCAATCTTGATATATCTGACCCCCGCCCGTCTCACCGCTATTGTCAACCGAGAGGCAGGCAAACACCTTCTTGCTGACGTGAAGGCAACAAATGTGGACTATACATTATGGTCCACATTTCCCGACCTGTATGTATATGCCGATTCCCTGACCATAAACTCCCGCTCTCTAAGCCACCTGCCGGAGAAAATTCGGAAAGATCTTCCTCAGAATTGCGATTCTCTCGTCTCTACTGGGGAAATAATGGTTGCCCTTAATATCTTACAAGCTATTAAAGGAATTTATAACATTAAAAACATCAAGATTTCATCTCCAAAACTGAATCTCGTATCATACGACCGGCAAATCTCCAACTTCAATATATTTCCTGAAACACTTATCTGTGGCGACATTCCCCATATATCAATAGACTCTGCAAGAATCGTATCCCCTGCCGGGATATCTTATTTCAATGCCTCTTCAGTGACATCCGCCAAGCTGGACATTAACCGGCTGATCCTTGTAAAAAACAATACAGAAAATTCATACAGGGTGTCATTATCCGGCACAGCCGACGGCTCATTGAATGATTTCCACACTCCGAAGAAACTTCCCCTGAGAGCTGACGGAATCTTCCGAGCGGGATTCCAGCCCCTTTCATTCTCACTTTCAAAATTCGCCGTCAGTCTTGACGGCATCGACACCTGTTCCGATGCAGAAATAATAATTGGAGAAAACACGGTCATCTCATCCTTTTCTTCTGTATTAAAAACGCATGACGCCTCAAGACTTGAGAAAATAATGGCAACCATTATGCCGGAATTTCTGAAAGATATCGAAGGGGAGCTTCCTGTATATGCATATTTCCATCTTACACGACCTTATTTAATCGACACGAAACATAATCACCTCCATATACCCGCGAATCTTCCGTCATTCTCATCTGCAATTGAAATTAAAGACGCAAAAATATCATGGCATGATTCCGGAAACAAGATTATGAGACTTGACAGCCTAAATCTGGATGCGTCTATCAACATAGATCCGGATCAAACCGGATCAAACCGGATTGACATAAACAATTGCACCCTCGTCTCCGACGGGTCAAAGATATCTCTTGAGGGATACGCCTCGGAAATATTATCGGGAAAACCCCGGATATATGCAAATGTCGGATGCAATGCCGACCTTAAGAAGCTGTCCAAAATATTTTTCCCAAATTCTGCATTAAAAATAGAGGGCTCCATCAACGGTGACTCCGAAATCACATGCACCCTCCCTTCC
>JAIDJJ010000109.1:0-3711 GCA_029052265.1 Muribaculaceae bacterium | reverse complement strand
AAAAAAAAGTGGAAAATATAGATTTAAATGGGTTCTTTAAATCTGCCAGGCTAAAAATAACAGATACTGCAAAACAAATGACTGCGTATCTTTCCGGACTGAACATCGGTCTGAACGCCGAATTTCCGTCTTTATCTACAGATTCCCTGACTGACGGGAAAATAAACCTGTTGTCTTCCGCAAGTAAAAGCCTGGTCACAAACATACAGGATTCATTGGCAATAACCCTTTATAACCCGTCGGTTAAAATCGATATGGGTGCAAAGGGAACATCCGCAGCGCCTGTCGCTGCAGGAAATCTGGCGATCCGTTCCGACAGCATGACAACAAATTCTCCCGGGCTACACCTGGAATCTTCCGTTATTGCCCTAAATATCGACGCTTCATTAAGACACTCTCCATGGACCTCATCTTCCGCGTGGACAGCACAACCCGCATCACATGAAGACTCAATAATATGCAGCCGGACAAAACATTCTCCCCTGTATTTGACAGCCCAGGCACCTCCGGTCATGCAGACTGTAATGAGCCTCGCAGACATATCAGGCATGATATCTGCAAAAAAAACTACAATATTGTCTGACTCATATCCCGCCCCAGTCATATTTTCCTCATTAGACATGACCACAGATCTTGACACCATGTCGATTGAAAACCTACATATCGTTTCAAGGTCGTCAGCAGCCGACATATCAGGAAGTGTGAACGGTCTGAGGAATTTCCTTACCTCCTCAACACCTGCATTGCTTGCAATTGATATTGACGCAGATTTTTCAAATATCAATATCAACGAACTGGCAGGCACCTACTATGCGGCGACACCGGAAGGATCCGTATTCTCATCAGATCCGGCAGAGATGCCCCAGACGCCTTACACAGCTGCAGATTCCATGTGTATCGTTATTCCCCGCAATATAATCGCCGATGTCAGACTACGTGCCGACTACGCAGAATATCAGAAGTGGAAGTTCAGTCCGCTTTCGACACAGATCACCATGGGGAACGGAATCGCGAAAATAGGCAACCTGAAAATAGGATCCGATTTCTGTTCGGCTCATGTCGACTGGACATACTCCACGGAAGACCTTTCCGACATATTCATGCATCTTAAAACCGACGTGGACAATTTTGATTTCGACAAGTTTTTTTTGGCATTCCCTTCACTGATTATATCACAACCGGAACTGGGTAATCTTTCCGGGCAATTGTCAGCCTCAGCCGAAGGCGGGTTCCTGATGTTTCCCGACATGTTTCTCAACACCCCCTCACTCGAAGGAGAGATGACAGTTGAATTTGACAGCCTACGATATGAAAGAGACAAAAAGACATCCCGGATCACTCATTTGATGCTCATAAAAGGGGATGCCCCTCTTGAAGTGGACAATTTTAAAATACACGGATCATTTCACGACAATTTCCTACAGATAGACCCTTTTACCGTAAATTGCGGAGGATATGAGGTGATGGCGGGAGGTGTAAACAACCTCAACGGAGAGATATATTATCACCTCGGGCTCATACGCTCTCCTTTTCATTTTCCATTCGGTGTCAATATCGTAGGAGATTTACATCATCCGTCGATACGATTCGGAGGCAGCGGGATAAACGACGGCAGGGAACGGGATATTTCCGCAGACCTACATGAATCGGCAGATGTCAACATAATGCGGAAATTACATGACGGATGGTTGCTTTTCATAGAAAATGCCGCCAAATATGACATCATGAACAATCATGACTATATTTCCGACGTTCCTTAAATAAAAACGATCCCGCCAAATTCAAGAGGGGATCCCACACTTTGAATATGGACAAATCTTTTCCGCAAAGAATACGCGCCGCACTCATTGACATGGACGGCGTTCTTTACGATTCCATGCCTCACCATGCCCGTGCATGGCACCGCATGATGGACGAGCAGGGTATCAAAACCACACCCGAAGAGTTTTTCCTTTATGAAGGGATGACCGGACCTGCCACAATAGACCTGATTTTTCAACGCGAGTTAGGGCGCCTTGCCACTGAACAAGAGAAGAAAGATCTGTATGCCCGCAAGACAAAGCTGTTTGTAGAGGGGGGAAAGAAAATCCCGATGCCCGGAGCAGCAAGGATGTTACGGGCATTCATGCTTGCCGCCATACCCAGGGTCCTGGTCACAGGATCGGGACAAAGCAGTCTTATCGACAGTCTTGATTCCGATTATCCGGGATCTTTCCCGGCATCAATGCGTGTGACTGCCCATGATGTTTCGCACGGCAAGCCAGACCCGGAGCCTTATCTGAAGGGTGCGGAAAAAGCAGGCGTCCCCCCTCAAGAGACAATCGTGGTCGAAAACGCCCCTCTCGGAGTGCGGGCGGGCAAGGCAGCCGGATGTTTCACAATAGCCGTGACCACAGGACCTATCCCCCGGGAAGAATTTGAAAAAGAGGGTGCAGACATGATCTTTTCATCCATGGATGAATTTGCAGAGTGGCTGGAAACAAAACTTCCGAATTTACTTGCCGACCGGCTTGACAACGCTGTGAAAAAACTGGAACCATCTACAATCACGATAGTGACAGATGAGAACGTCAACAGGGAAGTCATGCCTTTATTTGCCTCTTCAAGAACACTTTTAAACGCAAACAAGGTCGTGATTCCTCCCGGAGAAGACCATAAAAACCTTGAATCCGTCACAAACATATGGAACGCTCTTGAGGATGCCGGCGCCACCCGAAAAAGTGTCGTGGTCAATATCGGAGGCGGACTTGTCACTGATATCGGAGGATTTGCCGCAGCCACATTCAAACGCGGATTAAGATTTATAAACGTACCCACCACTCTTCTCGGTGCTGTTGACGCAGCCACCGGAGGAAAAACCGGAATTAATTTCAACGGGCTGAAAAATGAAATCGGGGCTTTCCACCTGCCGGAAGGGGTGATCATTTCTGCCGCACCCCTTTCCACACTCTCCCATAATGAAAAAATCTCCGGATATGCCGAAATGATCAAGACCGCCCTTATTGCCGACGCAGACCTCTACAGATCGCTTATTGATGTGGATGAAGTGATCGCCGATCCCGACCGCCTTGAAAACGCCATGAAAAGGTGCGTGGAGATCAAAGAGGATGTTGTGGAGCAAGATCCTACAGAAAAAGGGCTTAGAAAAATCCTTAATTTCGGACATACGGCAGGGCACGCGTTTGAAAGCCTCGCCATAAGCCGCAGGGAACCTCTTGCCCACGGTGTGGCGGTTGCACATGGAATGCTTGTGGAACTAATTCTGAGCCATCTGCTGAAAGGATTGGAGTCGGCTGAAATCCACCTGTACGCAAACGAAATACTGAAACCCGTATATCCCCGCGCCAAAGTCACATGTGAAGACACATCTTTACTCATCGAACTGATGGCACACGACAAAAAGAATGCCGCCGCAGGCAAACCTAATTTCACGCTGTTGCGTTCTCCCGGTGTTCCGGAGATTGATTGCCTTCCTTCCAATGAAGAGATACGCGCCGCCCTCGACATATATCTCGACATGATGAACTGACAGGAATAGCAATACGCTTGAAGACATCTTCCGGACAGGCTATCAACAAACTGGCTATCAATGCAAATAAATAAAATTTAAACATTTTTAGAAAAAATATCCACAGGCATCGAACCAATGGTGAGGTGTCTGTGTTATATTATTGTAAAGCGGCTCACAAAGCTGCTCAATGATGGAAATAG
>JAIDJJ010000108.1 GCA_029052265.1 Muribaculaceae bacterium | reverse complement strand
CTGTAAATCCGCCTTCAGCCTGACTTTCAATCCTGAGAGCGCACACCAGCCCGTCAGCATTATTGACTTTATCAAGATCTACAATACTTCCCGAACCACCTTCCGGACAATAAGGAGTGACCGTAGGACCGGATTCAGGCGTGTCCGGATTATCGGGATTATTACCCGGATCGTCAGGACCGGGTTCAGGGTCACCCTCAGAAGGATAGCGGTCGTCTTCCATGTAGATATCGTCATCAGACGGCTCTCCCACGTTGGTTCCTTCTCCGGTAAGGTCTTCAAGCTGCACTGTGGCATCGATCTTGATCTCGTTGCCGGGAGTGCCCGGTGTTATCTCACCCGGCTCGTTAGGATCTACAGAATGAAGTTTGAATGTTATCCGGTAATGATTTCCCGGCTGTACATTGTTATAAGATTTTGATTCCGTGGTATCGTCTCCGTCAACAATACCTGAAAATATTGCTGAAATCGTATTGCTACCCTCGTCATAATGGAAATAACCGCTTTCATCCGTATTTTTTGTAAATGAAAGAGACCCTTTTTCTCCCACATTGACTGTCACTTTCGAATCTTCGCTCATCACCTTAACAAGATTCTCGTCAAACAGAATTGTAACCTTCACATTGGCAAGGCTGCATTCCACAGTGCCGATGTTATCGGTTATCTTATTCTCCTCAATTGAGAACTGCACGGATTCTCCTTTATAATACGGAGCCGAGAATGCCGCCGTAGAGCCATCGGCACCATATTCACCTCCGAAATAAGCCCTTGCGATATAGTCACCAACCGGAAGAGTCACCACCTCGGGCATCTCCCCATATCGGTAACTCACCACAGGAGTGTCAAGATTTCCGGTGTTCAGAAACTCTACAGTGAAATCATTTACATCAGGGGCAGCCGTGGCACGCACCAATTTTTCCTCCGATTTCAGTTCCACAGCGATTGCAGATGTCAGGAGGCGCCCTTCGCCCTCAAGCCTCTCCTCCGTAAAAGGCTGCTCGCTTGAGCACGAAACAAGAGCGGCTGCAAGAGCCAACGTCAAATATGTATATTTTATCCGTTTCATATCATTCATTCTGTTTCTCTCCATAAATAAACTTAAGGTCAGAAATCGTCAGGACTGAACCGACACACAGAGCTTTGGCAGCATTTGTATCAATATCATTGCTATTCAATCCCTTTCCTTGATTAAGGTCATCTCCTTTAGGCCACTTGGTCTCGATGCTTACTCCCTCTTCAAGATCAGAAGAAAGAAATTTTATTGCCAATTTGCCTGCCTGAACACCAAATGGATAACGATATAGCACCAACTTATAATCTGTCATTGAAGACGTGTCATAGAGATAGATTTTCCTATGGTTCAATACTGTCGTTCCATCCACAGCATAGACAGTAACTTCAACAGAAGCTCGCGAAGATGTCTGCTGTGGTTCATATTTATATTTGAATGTCATGGAAGTCGGTCTGGCATTGAATGCAACACCCTCTGATTTTGTTTCGGACCCATTGAAATCGTATGACCCGAGGAATAATTCTCCTGAAACACGGGTAAAATCCGAATATGGAGGCGCATCTGTATTGTAATGTTTAGTGCTTGTAAATGATCCTGTTCTTGCCGGCACTGTTCCGGAATGATTATATCCTACAGTTCTTATCACAACATCGCTCCCACTTTTAAATGTCGATGCTGCCATAAACCAAGTATTTTGGGGATCAGCTCCTTCATAGAATGTTTTCTTGTTTATTGATGCCCATCCTCCAATGGGTTCAGAATATTGGATAAGGCAATCGGTATGATAAGTTATTGCACCACAAAGCCACTCACCTCCAACTCTAAGCTTTTTATTGATAGTCTGAGCTGTTTCGGAAAAATCTCCATTAGGCACAGGTGTCGCCGGGGATGTGGTGATAGTTTCATCACTGCCGAATTGTGTGGCATTTTCTGCCGACTGAAGTGTGGTCTGTACACGATATTGAGTTGACGGCTGAAGATCATATACGGCAATCAAACCTGTAGGCTCGTCTCGAGAGAATGAACCTTCGCTTAGACGCGTCCCGTTTATAAACACTTTCAGTTTATGGAAGAACAGCGTCTTCTTCTTCGGATCGTCATGCACGACATTTATACGCAATTTCTGCGTCATGGGGTCAAGCTGCACCTGATAATCAGGATATTCAAATTCAACATCCGTTGTCATGTCCGGTCCCGCTGCCGTCTCCGAACCGAAATACGCCCTTACAGTAAACTTATCACGGTCTACATCAGGCACTGTTATCCTATACACGTAATCGTATGATTCGAACGCCCTTGTAGATTCTTTCTTAGTAATCGAAATGATCTCGGAATCTACATATCCGTTATTACCCTGCGTGCGGAATGTAAACGGATTGCTTCCCGGAGCTGTCGGATCAGGACCATTGTAGCTCACAATGATATCGGCATACCCCTCTCCGAACGGTGCCGGTTCCGCCGTCATGCCCATATCTACCGGAATACATGCAAGCCCGACCGAAACAGGAGTGTTCACCTGAGTATAAGTGTCTTTCACCTGAAACAATATCCTGTGCTTACCTTCCGGAAGATTCCTGCACATTTCTGTAAGATCGAGCTGTGCCATCTTCCCGGGATTTCTAAAAAATCCTACCGCTTTGATACCAGCCATCTCCATCTCCGCTTTCTGGGTTTCAGTTGCGGAGCACAGATCGATAGTGCCGTTGGTCAGGAAAGAGGGGGTATACGAGTCAGACTCTATCGTCAGGTTGGCAGCCGCTATGGTTCCGGCAGCCGCCACATTAAATTTCACCTCTCCGTCAAAAGAGGTGCCTCTCTGCATGACAAAGTTTTGACCGTCGACAAACCCTTCCGGAGTCACCACAGGAGCTGCGGTGTTCTCAAGTTCTCCCGACAGGTCGATATAAATCGGCTCGGTCTCAAGGCTGTCGTCGAATGTTATCTCAAGACGGTCAGCCTTCCCGACCTCACCGTCATAAATATTGTAACGCATCTTATACATATGCTGCGCGGCTACGTCAAAGCTTCCAGGACTCAATGAAATCCGGTTCCCGTTGGGAAGCTCGGCAGATATGGTGACATTCACCGTGCCCGGTATCACATAGCTCAATCCTTCCTCGGCGCCGAAATCCACAGGAGAATAACCGGAAGTCTGCACAGAAGTAGACCAATCGGTAAAATAGGTCTTGAAGGCATCCGTATATTCTATCACTATTATGGCGTTGTTGAGCGATGCACTCAGTTGCACTTCGGTGGTCTGTCCCTCCATCACTGTGATGTTGGTCGACTTGCCATAATAATACGCATGGGCGTAATCTTCTTCTCCGGATTTTACAAAACCCTGTGACCCGGGTTCTCCATACCACGCCTCTATCTCATAAGATCCGGCAGGAAAACTACCCTTGTTCACAAAATCCTCCACTGTGGAAAAAGACTCGGAATAAGATCCGTCAAGTTTTGCAACCTTCACCTGAAAATCAGCCACAGGCGGCACCACAATATCGGTAGATACAGCACGCACGGAAGGCGCGGCGGCTGTGACATCTCCGTAGGCGGAAAGATTCAGATGAATCTCACCCTCCCCTTTACCGGCACCCCAAGGGGCATCCTGGCTGCAAGATGTCATGATTACCGCGGCAGCCCCGAAGAGCATACTTTTTTGCAACAGTTTCATGATGATATGTTATTTTTGTTTAGTCAGATCCCTGTCTATAAGGAATCGTATGTTTATTAAACCTGTTCATGGGAATATCTTTGCAACACAAGCATATACCCCTATAGTCAATATGACACATTTTATCAGACAAAATTACAAAACAATCATGACAAACTGTCGAATCTGTCTGAATTATAATAAAAATGTTCCAATCTGACCAAAATCCCTTTCAGAACAAGAGATATCTCTTAATCACTTAGATATTCACGGCTATGCCGAAGTTGATATTAAATATATTAAACCTGAAATTCGCACCGGAAGTGAAACGACTCCCAAGATCCTCCCCGTCTACAGTCTGCTTCTCGTTTTTCAGACTGAATCCGAAAACACCGAACGACACATTGAACGACACCTGATCCATTATAAAGACACAGACCCCGGGGGAAAAATTTAGAGACGCCTGTGTTGTGGTGGTATGCGTGAGTTTGGGTTTTCCGTTGTGGGGGCGCATGAAGTCTGACCATCCGGATGCAAAGGCGAGCTCCACTTCATTGAAAATACCGAACCGTCCTCTCCTTGTTATACCGAAAAACTGGTTGAAAGTCAAAGCTGCGGAATAATTCTCGCTCTTATACATTATGTCTTTCAGATTGAAATTCATATCCTCATCGATATCGACACTGAACGAATCCACATTCGCTCTGCCTGTGGTATAGGCAAGACGCATACCTACCGACATATTGTTGCGGATAAAATATGAAAAATAGGGCTTTATCGAAAACGCCGACCCTGAAAGATCGATGTCCGAAAGAAGGTCGAGCACCTCAAGATCCTTTGTATCGAAACTTCCATAAGATGCGGTGACGCCTATCTGCCATATACCCTGAGGGATGAAAAGATAGTTAAACAGTCCGCGGTCGAATCTTCCGAGATTGCGGTCGCGAAGCATCATGGGAATTGTATCACCCCGGAATGTGACGTGCTCTTTATCGGAAGCCACACCTGTATTTCGGATAAAATTCCCGGCAAAAAATCCTGCAACCCCGTCTGCCAGAGAATCCGGCACCCATACATATGACCCACCTTCCCTCTTCGGGAGACGCTCACCCTCGGCAAAGACCGTGTCGCGCACCACTATCCTGACAGTGTCCCTTATCATCAGAGGAACATTGCCGTCAACCGCCATTACCGAAGGGGGAATGTCCACACCGCGCCTTATTATTGTCTTGCCATCAGAACGGACGATTGTGTCGACCCTCATCACCTCTTCAGTACGGGTCACAACATCATAACGCCTCACCACTTCCTGAGTGATGACCGTGTCGGTACGGGTGACAGTGTCTGTGTGCAGGATGGTCTGCGTGCGTTTTATCTGAGGAGTAGCCGACATCTCCTCCGTGGAAAAGAGCGAGACCGTCAGAAGCAATAATAGATAAAAAATACCTCTCATAACCGTCATAGATAAAACGCCACTCCAAACTGAATGGAAAACAAGTTAATACGGAAATTCGCAGACTGCGACTTCCTGTGCGACACATATATCTGGTCTTTGATAGCCTTCGTCGAAGTGTAGCTGAATCCCAAAACCCCGACGTTAACCTCCAGAGCCGAATAATTGTTGAGGAATATGCTCAGACCGGGCGCGAGCCCAACATCGAGCGAGAAGTTCTTCTCGTATGTTCCGGAAAGCGAACTTCCTATCCCGGTTGTGATCTTAGACTGACCTCCGCCCAACTGCAACTGAAGTTCATTGAAGAAACCGAACCGCTTTGACTTCCCGATTGAGAAATAATTACGCATCATCACCGTGCCATAATAATTATGTGACAGGCGGTAAAGATGATCCACATTATAACTTGTCTCTGAATCGAGAACCACATCGGCGTTCTCAAGCTTCGTAAGCGAACGGGCATATGAGAATCGTCCTCCCACAGCAAGGTCCGGCGCCACTGCATAGAGCAGCATCGGAGAAATCTTGAAACTGTATGTGTCGCCTGAAATTCCCTCGAAAATCAAAAACTGATACTTGCTCTGCGTGGAAGTGGCATATGACACCGACAATCCAGTTATCCACTGCCCTTTCGGTACAAACACAACAGACTCAATATCCCGGCTAAATTCTTCAAGCGGCTGCAACTGTATGGAATCATTTGTAATGTTGCCACTGCCTGCAGCTGCAATACCTGTATCCTCATCGGAACACCGGCTTATACAATCCGTATCCGACTCACCCCTCTCACGGGCTACCGCAGGAAACGCCATATATGCAGCCAAAGAAATCGTCAATATGATAGATAGTTTAGTGCGCATCGTCCGGCAAAATTACATAATATTATGGAAATGAACAATAAAAAAAGGTATTTCCTTGTCGAAAATACCTTTTTTGTATAAATGAGCACACTTCCAATTGCTCATGAACGCTTCTTTAGCAGGTCAAGAAGTCCACCCACTCCTGTGGACGGAGTCGATGTGCTGTCGTTTGAATTGACTGTCCCGCCGGCAGCTCCCGCCCCGGTATAATTCATCTGAAAACCGATGCAGGCTCCGTCATAGCTGTCTAGAAGCGAAGCAAGTGTCTGTGCCATTTTTATACCGCTCAGACTTCCTATGGTCGACATAAGCTCTTTCAGTTTGGTGGCATCAAACATGAGGTCAAGATTCTTGCCGGTCTTTTCTACATAAGCCGTAAACTTACCCAGACGGATGCTTCCCATCATGATATTGAATATGAAAGTGCCGTCCTCATCATTCTTCTCAAGAGTCCCTTTTATGTTGATTTTCTTCACCGTCAACATAAAATTGCCGTCAGCATCCACAGTCATGGGCATACCGATAAGCCCGTATTGCTCATAATAGGGCTGCAGTTTTGTCTCAAGCGCCGCCGCGCCGGCTATACCACCCGCTTTCTTCAGGAAGCTGTCACCCTTGAACGTGACGGCGGGGCCTGCCGACTCATATTCACCTACCAGATCGGCTACCTCAAGATTGCTTTTGGTAAAAATACCTTCGATCAGGTTTCCGATGGTCGTTCCCAGACTGCTTTTACTTGATGACGTCTGGGCAAAAGTGGTGGTGCTCATCATGAGTGCCACCGCAAAAAACATTACCTTAAATTTTTGCATTACTCTTTAGTTTTCTCTTTCGAAGAAACCTTTTTGACTGTCCCGGCACCCTTTTCAGACTTTGCCTTGGCTGTCTTTGCCGGTTTTGGATCTTTCTCCGCTTTCTTTACCTTCGGCACTTTCGTCGCAGTCTTCTCCTCTGCCTTATCTTTCGTCACGGTCTTTGACTTCACCGTGGCGGAAGATTTCTTTGAAGCCACTGTTTCCTTTTCAGCTTTTTTCTTTACAGACGCGGTCTTGGCTGAAGTCTTGGAGACTGTCTTTTCAGTTTTGGTTTCCTCCTTTTTGACCCGTTTTTTAGGCATTGGTTTAACCATGCGCAAAACTTGAGCGGTTCTTGCAGGAAGATACAGTTTCAGCCATCCTTTACCTGAGGGTGAATATAGAGGGTCTGGCATAGTGAAATGATGCACTGCAGAATCGAGAAGAGCGTGTCCGCCGAATTGATCCGCATCGCTGTCGAGTACAAGCTCATATTCCCCTGCAGGGGCAAGGAAGCCATAACCGGTGAAACTTGCCACCGGATTCCAGTTGAATACAAATATAAGATCCCCTCTCCTGAACGCAAGCACCTGGTCATCGTCTTTTTCCCACAGCTTCTCTACCGGGAGCGACTGGAAATCATAGACACCCGACACAAGCTCCACCATTGAATTGTCGAAAGCGTTAAGATACTTATACTTGAGGTCTTCACGGTCTACAAGATCCCATTGCCTGCGCGCATACTTGTAGCTCCACCCGTTCCCTTCACGTGGAAAATCTATCCATTCGGGATGACCAAACTCGTTGCCCATGAAATTGAGGTAACCACCATTGATGGTGGCAAGCGTGACAAGACGGATCATCTTGTGAAGTGCCATACCCCTTTCCACCATAAAATTATTGTCGTCAACCATCATGTGCCAATACATCTCCTTGTCAATAAGACGGAAGATAATTGTCTTGTCGCCCACAAGCGCCTGATCATGGCTCTCGCAATAAGATATGGTCTTTTCGTCAGCCCTACGGTTGGTTAGTTCCCAGAAAATTGAAGTGGGATGCCAGTCCTCATCTTTTTTCTCCTTGATCATCTTGATCCAGTAATCAGGCACACCCATAGCCATACGGTAGTCGAACCCGATGCCTCCGTCTTCAAACTTGACGGCAAGTCCCGGCATACCGCTCATCTCCTCGGCGATTGTGACTGCCTTTGGATTGATTTCATGAATCAGCAGGTTTGCAAGAGTAAGATAGGTAAGGGCATTAGTATCCTGATTCCCGTCATAATAATCGGCATAAGATCCGAAAGCCTTCCCAAGCCCATGGTCATAATAAAGCATCGAGGTCACACCGTCAAAACGGAATCCGTCGAATTTAAATTCCTCAAGCCAATATTTGCAGTTGGACAGAAGGAAATGCAGGACAGCATTTTTCCCATAATCAAACAGCAGTGAATCCCACGCCGGATGCTCCCGTCTGCCGTCGCCATAAAAATAGAGGTCGTAAGAGCCGTCAAGCCTTCCGAGACCCTCCACCTCATTCTTGACCGCATGAGAATGGACAATATCCATTATGACCGCGATGCCGAGACTGTGGGCGGCGTCTATGAGCCGCTTTAGATCGTCAGGCGTGCCGAAACGTGAACTGGGAGCATAAAAACTGCTGACATGATAACCGAACGACCCATAATACGGATGCTCCTGTATAGCCATTATCTGAATGGCATTATATCCGTCGGCAGCTATGCGCGGCAGAGTTTTCTCCCTAAATTCATCATATGAGCCAACCCCCTCGCTCTCCTGCGCCATGCCTATGTGGCATTCATATATAAGGAGAGGCTTTACATCCGGTTTAAAATTCTTTATCTTAAAACGATAAGGCTTTTCCGGTTCATAGACCTGTGCCGAAAAAATCTTGGTATCGGGATCCTGCACCACCCTTGTAGCGTAGGCAGGAATCCGCTCGCCCTGACCGCCATCCCAGGTCACAAGCATTTTATATAGATCGCCGTCATGCAAAGCTTCTGCCGGGAGAATAACTTCCCAGTCGCCGTTGTCTACGCGTTGGAGACGATAAGTGTCAGAAGTCTTCCAATCCGAGAAAGTTCCTATAAGCCAGATTGAAGTTGCGTTGGGAGCATGTTCACGAAACACCCATCCCCCTTCCCCGAGACGGTGAAGCCCATAATATTGATG
>JAIDJJ010000107.1 GCA_029052265.1 Muribaculaceae bacterium | reverse complement strand
TGCCGTTTATCACTGACGAAATCCTAGCGAAAGCGCTTTGCGAACTTAGCCGGCGCACAGCCGACGGGCTTGTCGAGGAAGGGGTGCCGTTCAAAGGCGTGCTCTACGGCGGACTTATCCTGACATCCGACGGACCGAAGGTCATTGAATTTAACGCACGGTTCGGCGATCCCGAGACAGAAGTCGTGTTGCCTCGCCTCAAAAGTGATTTCTATGATCTTGTGGATGCTGCCGTTGAAGGTCGCGACTGCACCACCGAATGGAGCGATGACGCCTATCTCGGAGTGGTGCTCGCCTCTGAGGGATATCCCGGTTCCTACAAAAAAGGCATGGAAATCAAAGGGCTTGACAAAGTCAATGCCGAAATATATCATATGGGAACCAAACGCGAAGGAGACCGAATCCTTACAGCCGGGGGTAGAGTCCTGATGGTGGTTGGGAAAGGGAAAACCGTTACGGAAGCAAACGCCGCGGCAAAGTCTGAGATTGAAAAAATAGATTGCCCTTCTCTCTTCCACAGGAACGACATCGGCAAGGCATCTTTATAAAAATGAGATTAATCAGGATCAATCAAGATTAACCATGATAAATCAGGATTAATCAAGATAAGCCAGGATTAATCAAGATAAGCCAGGATTAATCTCAAATCTCTCAACTAAAACAAAAACAACAATGATAATAAGCGGAACTCAATTAGCAAAAGAACTGAAAGAGGATGTGGCACGCCGCGTTGTGGAAGTCAAAGAAAAATATGGAAGGGCTCCACACCTTGTGGTTATCCTTGTCGGAGAAGATCCGGCGAGCCAGTCTTATGTGAAAGGTAAAGGTAAAGACGCGGAAGAAGTCGGCTTCAAGAGCACCACGATCCGCCGTCCAGCCGACATCACGGAAGAAGAGCTTCTCGGCATGATACATGAGCTCAATGCAGACGACTCTGTCGACGGTGTGCTCGTGCAACTCCCCCTCCCACGCCATATCAACGAAGACAAAGTGATCGAGGCTATCGCCAAAGAAAAGGATGTTGACGGATTCCATCCGGGGAACGTGGCGTCTCTATGGCAAAAACTCCCCTGCACTCTTCCTTGCACCCCCAAAGGGATCATAAAGATGCTTGACAAAGCCGGTGTGGAAATCGAAGGGAAAAAAGCTGTAGTGATAGGTCGCAGCAACATTGTGGGACTACCCGTGGCAAAACTTCTGCTTGACCGTAACGCAACTGTAACCATAGCACACAGCCGCACAAAAGATCTCGCAAAAGTGACTTCGGAAGCCGAGATCCTTGTCGTGGCTATCGGACGCCCCAAGTTTGTGACTGCCGACATGGTTGGTGAAGGCGCCGCCGTGATCGATGTAGGTGTAAACCGTGATCCAGAGACCGGAAAACTTTGTGGCGATGTAGACTACAACGCATGCTGCGAAAAAGCTTCGGTTATAACTCCGGTGCCCGGAGGTGTGGGCCCCATGACTCGCGCATGCCTCATGGAAAACACCCTCGAATGCTTCCTTCGCAAACAAGGATAGTTATGAGTTGGAATTAATCCTGATCAATCAGGATTAATCGAGATTATTCAGGATTAATCAGGATTAGTCAAGAATCTCCTGATTAAACCCAACCCTAAACCCAAATCCCTAAACTCAAAAAAATCATGATCGAAAGATACGGAAGAGATATAATGAGAGAGGTCTGGACGGAAGAGAACAAATTCCGTGCATATCTCAAAGTAGAGCTCCTTGCAGCAGAAGCATGGAGAGAACTCGGGGTGGTACCCGCTGAAGATGTTGAGAAACTCAACGCCAACGCCACTTTCAACATCGACCGGATTAAAGAGATCGAGCTCCAGACACGCCACGACATTGTAGCGTTCACACGCACAGTAAGCGAATCTCTCGGCGAAGAGCGCAAGTGGGTGCACTACGGACTGACCTCTACCGATGTTGTAGACACCGCTAACGGCTACCTCTTCAAACAGGCAGACGAAATCCTCCTCAAAGACATTGAGGAATTTATCGAAATGCTCAAGAATCAGGCAATCCGCTTCAAGAAGCTTCCATGCATCGGCAGAACCCACGGCATCCATGCCGACATCACATCATTCGGGTTGAAATGGGTGCTCTGGCTGGCTGAAATGCGTCGCAACCTCGAGCGCTTCAAGGCTGCCGCCAAAGGTGTGGAAGTCGGCAAAATCAGCGGTGCAGTCGGCAACTTCGCCAACATCCCTCCTTTTGTACAGGATTATGTATGTGAGAAGCTCGGCATCGATAGCTCTGACATCAGCACACAGGTGATACAGCGTGACCGCCATGCATATTATATGGCAACACTCGCTCTCATCGGGGCAAGCCTCGAACAGATGGCTCTTGAAATCCGCAACCTCCAGCGCACTGAGGTGCACGAGGTGGAAGAAGCATTCGGCAAAGGACAGAAGGGGTCTTCTGCAATGCCTCACAAGCGTAATCCGGTCAGCAGCGAAAATATCTGCGGATGCGCCCGTGTGCTCCGCGGATACATGGCTACAGCTTACGAAAATGTGGCTCTCTGGCATGAACGCGACATCTCACACTCCGCCACTGAGCGCATCATCATGCCCGACGCCACTATCCTTCTCGACTACATGCTCAACCGCATGAAGGGAATCCTCGAAAACCTCGTGGTGTTTGAAGACCAGATGAAAGCAAACATCTACCGTACCAACGGTGTCATCTTTGCCCAGCGTGTCATGAATGCCCTTATCGACAAAGGGTTCGTTCGTGAAAAAGCTTACGACACCGTGCAGCCGATAGCTATGAAAGCAATGGCTACAGGTTCGTCTTATCAAGATCTACTGAAACAGGATCCCACCGTGATGGGAGCCCTGACAGAGGAAGAACTTGACAACTGTTTCACTCTTGAATACTATTTCAAGAATATCGATCACATTTACAAACGCAATAAATTAGAAGAATAATGTCGGAAAGATTGGTTGTCATCGGCTCTCAGTGGGGCGATGAAGGTAAAGGTAAGATTACCGACTATTTCGCATGCCGCGCCGATATGGTGGTGCGTTATCAAGGCGGCAACAACGCCGGTCACAGCGTGATGTTCAACGGACACAAATATTCCCTGCAGAGCATCCCTTCAGGCATCTTCAACCCTGCGACTGTCAATGTCATGGGCAACGGCATGGTTGTGAACCCCGAATCTGTTCTCGTGGAGCTGCAGAAGCTCCATGACCAAGGAATCAACGACTATCAGCTCTTCATATCCGACAGGGCGGCGATGGTGATGCCTTGGCATTCAGCCCTCGACGGTGCATATGAAGGATTAAAGGGTGGCAAGCTTATCGGCACCACCAAGAAAGGGATCGGACCTGCCTACAGCGACAAGTACAGCCGCGTGGGACTCCGTATGGGCGACCTTCTCGAACCGGAATACTTTGCAGAGCGTCTGCAAGCCGCACTTGAGGAGAAAAACATGGAGCTAAAGATGCTCGGTCTCCCGACATACGACTTCCGGGAGGTTTACGACCGCTACATGGAAATCGCCAAGATTCTCGGTCCACGTATCGTCGACACTTCCGACCTCATCAACAAGGCTTTGAGAAGCGACAAGAAGATCCTTTTCGAAGGGGCACAGGGAATGATGCTGTGCATCGACCACGGCACTTATCCTTTTGTCACATCTTCCACACCTTCTTCCGCAAGTGTGCCTGTAGGGGCGGGCATATCCCCGAAATGGATCGACAATGTGCTCGGAGTGGCAAAAGCTTACTGCACACGCGTCGGTGAAGGTCCGTTCCCAACAGAACTTCACGACGAGATAGCACACGAAATCCGCGAACGCGGACACGAATACGGCACCGTTACAGGACGTCCTCGCCGTGTGGGCTGGTTTGATGCCGTTGTGGCTCGCTACACAAGCCGTCTCGCCGGTATCGACAACTGGGCACTCATGCTCTTCGACGTCCTCTCAGGTCTTGACAAAGTCAAAATCTGCACACACTACGAACTTGACGGCAAAATCATCGACACCCCACCTTCCACTATCTCCAAGCTTGCCCGCTGCAAGCCTGTCTTTATCGAGATGGAGGGATGGAAAGACGACATCACAGGAATCCGCAGTTACGACGAACTTCCCGAGGCAGCAAAAGCATACGTGAAGAAAATCGAGGAACTTACCGAAGTGCCTGTCGGCGTGATCTCCGTTGGTCCTGACCGCACTCAGACCATCATAGTTTCAGAAAAACTCAGAAATTTCTGAAACTCCAATTACTAATTAATAATTACTAATTAATAATTGAACAAAGCATGTCATTTTTAACTGAAAAAGTAAATGAGGAAGGCATGACGTTTGACGACGTCCTCCTGATTCCCGCATACTCAGAGGTCATACCCAACATGGTGGAGGTGAAGACTCGGTTCTCACGCAACATCACTCTCAACATACCCATTGTATCTGCTGCAATGGACACCGTCACCGAAGCTGCGATGGCTATTGCCATTGCCCGTCAGGGTGGTATCGGTGTTATCCACAAAAATATGCCGATTGAAATGCAGGCGGCACAGGTAAGAAAGGTGAAACGTGCTGAAAGCGGTATGATTTTCGACCCTGTAACCATCACTCCGGAGCAAACCGTTGGCGATGCACAGCGCATGATGCATGAGAACCACATCGGCGGTATACCTGTGGTTGACGAAGAAGGAAAACTCGTAGGTATCGTAACCAACCGCGATCTACGGTTCCAGACCGATGAATCTCTCCAGATCAAGGAAGTAATGACAAAAGAGAATATTGTCACAACCACTAATCCTGATCTTGCCGAGGCATCTCAGATCCTTCTCCGTCATAAGATCGAGAAGCTCCCCGTAGTGGATGCCGACAATAAGCTCGTGGGGCTTATCACCTACCGCGACATCACCAAGATCCAGGACTATCCCAATGCCTGCAAAGACAGCAAGGGACGTCTCCGCGTGGCAGGTGGCGTAGGTGTGACAAGCGACACGCTCAAGCGAGTTGAAGCTCTCGTTCATGCCGGAGTTGACGCGGTGGTAATTGACACCGCTCACGGTCATTCTGCAAATGTGGTAAACACACTTAAGGCTGTGAAGAAGAATTTCCCGGAAATTGACGTACTTGTAGGTAATATCGCCACTGCCGAGGCTGCCGAATACCTAATCGCCAACGGTGCAGACGGCATCAAGGTAGGTATCGGTCCCGGCTCAATATGCACCACCCGTATCGTTGCCGGTGTGGGTGTGCCCCAGCTCAGCGCAATATTCAACTGTGCCAAAGTTGCCTCCAAACATGGTGTGCCTGTTATCGGCGACGGTGGTCTCCGCTATTCAGGCGACGTTGTAAAAGCTATCGCAGCCGGTGCAGACTGTGTGATGATGGGATCAATGCTCGCAGGCACAGAGGAATCTCCCGGTGAGACAATCATCTACAACGGACGTAAGTTCAAGGCATACCGGGGCATGGGGTCTATCGAGGCTATGCAGGCAGGTTCAAAAGACCGCTACTTCCAGAGCGCAACATGCGATTCAAGCAAATTCGTGCCGGAAGGCATCGTGGCTCGTGTGCCTTATAAAGGCACTCTCGCAGAAACCATCTATCAGCTCCTTGGCGGACTCCGCTCAGGCATGGGATACTGCGGTGCAAAAGACATTGAGGCTCTCCACAATGCCCGCTTCGTGCGCATCACATCCGCCGGAGTTATCGAGAATCATCCTCACGATGTGACAATAACCAAAGAGGCTCCCAACTATTCACGAGCCGAGTAATAAATAATTCGAGTTTTGAGATTAATCCTGATTAACCATGATTAACCGGGATTAATCTCAAAGCCCAAAACTCCCAACTAATGGAAAAGATATTGATTCTGGATTTCGGTTCACAATATACCCAGCTTATCGCACGCCGTGTGCGCGAACTGAACGTGTATTGCGAGATCCATCCTTTCAACAAGATTCCGGAGATTGACGCCGACATAAAGGGCGTCATCCTATCCGGATCCCCCTCTTCCGTCCGCGATGCCGACGCCCCCAAGCCGGACCTAAGCTCCTTCAAGGGCAAACTCCCCCTGCTCGGTGTCTGCTACGGAGCCCAGCTTCTCGCTGCCGAGTTTGGCGGGGAAGTCGAGGGTGCCCCAAGCCGTGAATACGGACGAGCAATGCTGAAAGTGGTCGATCAGCTTGATCCACTTATGCTCAACGTCCCCTCTCCCACTCAGGTATGGATGTCGCATGGCGACACCATAACCCGCCTGCCGGAAAACTACCATGTCATTGGCTCCACCGAGAATGTGAAAGCCGCCGCTTATCATGTCGAAGGGGAACAGACCTGGGGCATTCAGTTTCATCCGGAGGTTTACCATTCCACCGACGGCACCCAGATTCTCGCCAACTTCGTGCTTGGCATCTGCGGATGTTCAGGCACCTGGAGTCCTGATTCTTTCATCGAGACCACAGTAGCGGAGCTTAAAGAGAAATTAGGCGACGACCGAGTGATTCTCGGACTTTCCGGAGGTGTCGATTCTTCCGTGGCTGCCATGCTGCTCCACAAAGCGATAGGCGATCATCTCACTTGCATCTTCGTCAACAACGGACTTCTCCGCAAAAATGAGTTTGAAGAAGTGCTTGACTCCTACAAGCATATGGGGCTTAACGTGATCGGAGTAGATGCCAGCGAGCGTTTCTACAACGATCTCAAAGGTGTGACTGATCCGGAACAGAAACGCAAAATAATCGGCAAAGACTTCGTTGAGGTCTTTAATGCCGAAGCTAAAAAAATAGAGAATGCGAAATGGCTCGCACAGGGCACCATCTATCCCGACGTGATTGAAAGCTGCTCCGTGAAAGGACCTTCCGCAACAATCAAGAGCCACCATAATGTGGGCGGACTTCCGAAAGAGATGAATCTCAAGATTGTTGAGCCGCTCCGTCTCCTCTTCAAGGATGAGGTTCGCCGTGTCGGAAAGGCTATGGACATGGACCAGCGTCTCCTTGGAAGGCATCCCTTCCCCGGTCCCGGTCTCGGCATACGTATCCTCGGAGAGGTCACTCCCGAGAAAGTACGGGTGCTTCAGGAGGCAGACTCCATCTTCATCAACGGTCTCCGCAACGCCGGACTTTACGACAGCGTATGGCAGGCGGGAGTGATGCTTCTTCCAGTACAGAGTGTAGGTGTGATGGGCGACGAAAGAACCTATGAGAGCTGTGTGGCACTCCGTGCCGTAATCTCCACAGACGGCATGACCGCCGACTGGGTACATCTCCCCTACGAATTCCTCGCCAACATCAGCAACGAGATCATCAACAAGGTCCGTGGCGTGAACCGCGTTGTCTACGACATCTCCTCAAAACCGCCGGCAACAATCGAGTGGGAGTAATAAACAGAAAAAAATACGGTTTCTTCACAGAAACCGTATTTTTTTCATCATTAACCAAAACATAATCACGTACGACTCATCTTAGAATCATTTTTCATGGCGTATAATAATAACTGTTTATCCAGTTTATAATCTAACTATTTTTCATTCATCATTTACGATTACAAAATTCTTCTCTTCTTATTAAAACCCCAATTTCTTGCGCAACACTTCTTCAAGCTCGTCAGGGCTGCTCCCGGTGAAGATGATACTTCCTGACGGATCGACAAGGAGAAGATAAGGGATACCTTTTATCTGATAGGGATTCTTTATGGCATCCACCCTGCCGCTGTCTGCCCAAAGCTGTGTCCATTCCATTTTTTCTTTATCCATCGCCGTGCGCCACGGTTTCTCGGAGCTGTCAAGGGATACTGAAAGCACGTCAAGTTTTCCGGTATACTTTTTATACAGCTCACGTACATGCGGGATAGCCTGCCGGCACGGTCCGCACCACGAAGCCCAGAAATCAACCAACGTGTATTTTCCCTCATTCCTGAGATCGGAAAATTTACATTCCTTCAGTTCCGTGTCAAGAACAGCAAAGTCGGTATATGCCGCGAGACGCGGATATTTACGCCCCTTTTCTATAGCCTCCCTTACCTTTTCAAGGCGCGACTTGTCCCACATCCCTTCCGTGAGACGCACAAACTCGTCCAGCTCTTCTCCGGTAAAGGAATATGGTTCCGAAAGGTCTTGGACAAGCATCTGTCCCGAGATGCTGTAACAGGGATGCGCCTTTATGAAATCCCGTCGTGCTGAACTCTCCGCAAGTGACGCGGCGGCATATACCTCCTGCAACTTCTTTTGTCCCGCATCACTCTTATCCCTTCCTTCATCCCAGAAAAGATTGTAGTGGGCTTCCTTTGAAGCACGAACATAAGGCTCCATCGTATCAAGATACTCCTGATACTCCTCCTGTGCCTTTCCCCCCTTCACCGCCACGTTTTTCATCATGTCGAGACCTCCCGTCCCTACAAAAAAACCGTTGGGCATATCCTTGTAAGCGGTAGCGGAAAATGACATGTCGGTGTCTTCCACCATAAACGAAATCCCCTTGTCCATTGTCTGTGGATCAGGATCGTCAAAACGAAGTTCGCACAGCATGGGCGAACCCACATTACCGGTCAAAATGAACGAGTCGCCCGCAGCCTCCGTCTCGGCTATGACGCTGCGGCGTCCACCTTCCGACACGAGCGAGATCCTGGTTCCGGCAGGAAGACCCGGTACATTTCCTTTCAATGTGAAACCTCCGTCAGCGAAAACCGACATGGATCCCGACAGAAGCAAGGTTGTCAGAAATAAATTTTTCATTTCCTTCTTTTCTTTTATTAATTACTCGCCAAGACGTTGTTTGAGCATATCCGTCACCTCGTCAGGACTGTTTGTGGAACAGATCACATTCCCCTTGTCATCAAGAAGCACAAGACGGGGGATCGTCGTCATGAAGAAAGCCTTAGCACCCTTTCCCGCCTGCTCTTGTCCTTTAAGATGAAGCTGAGTCCACGCCATCTGCTCCTTCTCCATGGCCTTGCGCCAGGCCTTCTCATT
>JAIDJJ010000106.1 GCA_029052265.1 Muribaculaceae bacterium | reverse complement strand
GTAAAAAATGGTGTAAAAATATGTTCCGCAGTCTCTTCCGGTATCAATTCTCCATCATTGGAAATTCTTATTTCCACCGAATCGTCTGCCTTCACTTCAGCCTCTACAGTTATGCAATCAGGATTAGCCTCAATAGCATTCTTGACGATATTTATAAGCACGCGGTTCAGAAGCGACTCGTCGGAATAAACCATTAGTTCAGGCGGGAAACACACAAGGGTGAAATTAATCTTGTCGGCATTCTCATAGCTTTTAGCAATTCTTACGACAGATTCAAGAAGCGGCTTCAGATAGAGCACTCTCATTCGAGGCTCTGGCAGCAGACTGAATTCCCTGAAATTCTTCACGAACTGCATTAAATTGCCACTGCTTGATGAAATGGTATCCAAAGCCTCGATAATCTCCTTAGAAGATGTTTTGCCACTCACAGTTTCTGCTATCGACTGTATCGGAGTGAGCGAGTTCATGATTTCATGGGTGAGCACACGTATCAATTTTTCCCAGGATTCCACTTCCACAACCTGCATCCGCCGTCGTAAATCAGTAACAGTGAACAAGGTGAAGATTTTATCGTTCACCGTCACTTCACTTCTTTTGATTATAAGTTCTGCATCCGCTTCGCAAGGTATCTGACAGACATGAGTGAGAGCCTGCCGATCGAACAAACGAAGTGCCGTGTCATTGCATATCGTGATGTTTCCTTTTGCATCGGCAAGAGCAAGCCCTATATCCCCCATATTAAAGATCTGTGTCAGGAATGCATCGTTCTTCCGTGCCTCAAGAGAGACTTCTTCAAGATGCTTGACAATACAGTTGAGTATCATATTGGAGGCGCGTTCCTCATTGCTGACATTGACAGTGGGGAACTTATAGGAGAAATCACCGGCAAGTGTAGCTTCCACAATGTAGCGCATCTGCCTGATTATCCGATTAATATTTCTCGTCATCATGAATGCGCATACGCCTGAGCAAATGAGGAGGGGCAGCCACAATAAATTCCGCAAGGCAATGCAATATCCCGCAGACAGAGCCAATAGCACGGAGGAAACGATCCATGCCGCCGGAATCATGTGCCACCTCTTCCAGATGTCAGATACCATATTTGCGTAGTTTGTTATACAAGGTTTGTCTTGTTATGCCGAGATGCCGCGCTACTTCCGACATATTCCCGCCAGGCATCTTGATAGCCGTTGTTATGGCATTGCGTTCCAGCGATTCGAGCGTAGTGGCTTGTCCGCTCATAGTAGACTGAGGTTCATGCAGGTCAAAATCAGTAATACCGAGCCGGCTGCGATCTGAGAGAATCATTGCCTTCTCCACGGCATGCTCAAGCTGTCGGATATTTCCTGGCCAAACCTGAGCGCAAAGTCTTGTCAAAGCTTCTTCAGAGACATTCACCTCGGGGCGGGAATAAATAGCGGCATATTTCTTTATAAACATCTCAACGAGCGCCGGGATATCTTCCTGTCGTTCTCTGAGCGGAGGAAGCTCTATGGTGATTGTGTTGATACGATAGAAAAGATCCTGTCTGAAAGCTCCTTCAGCCACCATTCCGGGCAGGTCTTTGTTGGTGGCGCAAATAAGACGTATGTCTATATCAATAGGTATATTTGAGCCCACCTTGACTATTTTTCTCTGCTGCAACGAAGTCAGAAGCTTCGCCTGCAGATGGTAAGGGAGGTTGCCTATCTCGTCAAGAAAGAGGGTTCCTCCGTGTGCAGTCTCGAATTTACCGGCGCGATCCGACCTGGCATCGGTAAAAGCTCCTTTGGCGTGACCATAAAGTTCACTTTCAAACAAAGTCTCGATCACAGCTCCCATGTCGACGGTCTCTATATGGGCGCCCGACCTTTTCGACAGCCGATGTATTTCACGGGCAAGAAGATCCTTGCCTGTGCCGTTTTCCCCTGTTATCAGAATATTTGCATCTGTCGGAGCCACACGCTCAACAATCATTCTCACCTGTTGCATCGCGGGAGACT
>JAIDJJ010000105.1 GCA_029052265.1 Muribaculaceae bacterium | reverse complement strand
GAAGAGAATCGATCACTCTCACTTCAATCACGTTTGCCGGAACCTTGATCGCATTTATGAGAGATGACGATGCAATCTCTTTTTCTGATTCTGATGTGAGGTATACAATGAGTCCGGAATCGGTGCCTGTGCATGCGCATTCACATGAAATGTGGGATCTCAGTATTTGTTCGCATTCATCAAGACCTATGCGGTTGCCGAAAATTTTCAGGAACCGTCCCATGCGTCCCTTGATAAAATAGAAGCCGTCCTCATCACGGTACGCTATGTCGCCTGTAGGAAGAAATCCGTTTCGTTCATCTCCAAGAGCGAGATCCTTACGGTTTCTCGCATAACCCATGGTGACATTCTTACCCTCATAGCACATCTCTCCGGTTGCGGGCGATTCTTCGATCATATTCCCGTCAGCATCACGAAGGCTTAGATGTCCGTTAGGCACTGCGATACCGATACTTCCCATTTTTGAGATGGCATATTCTTCAGGAAGCCATGCCATACGTGCCGTACCTTCCGACTGTCCGTATGTAGCCACCCATCTCTTGCCATTGTCGCGGCAATATTCCGCGAATTTCAGGTTAAGCTCAGCCGGCATCTTGCCTCCTCCCTGGGTGAGAAGATTGAGGTCAGGGAGTTTCATGCGGGTGAAGCGCATCTTGTCGAGTACCTCATAACTGAACGGCACACCCGTGAAACTTGTAGCCTTTTCTTCTTTCAAGAATTTCCAGAATCCGGGATCCGTCATGCTCAGATCAGTAATAAGTATTGTAGCACCGACTTTAAGATGGCTGAACACCATTGAGAGCCCCATCGTGTAATGGAGCGGGAGCACCATCAGCGGACGGTCTTTATCCGAAAGGCGGAAGAAGGTGGAGATGTTAAGCCCGGCAGCTTCTATATTATCATACTTATGCCTGACAAGTTTCGGACTGCCGGTGGAA
This sequence comes from Muribaculaceae bacterium, assembly GCA_029052265.1. Lineage (GTDB taxonomy): Bacteria > Bacteroidota > Bacteroidia > Bacteroidales > Muribaculaceae > Lepagella. The sequence goes on along the minus strand of JAIDJJ010000105.1, from coordinate 3,488 downwards.
CCTGATGTTGGCAACAAATGCGAAAGCTCAGAATACATCTCACATCTTTCTGCTCCTGTAGCGACCGTTTTATATCCAAAAGCCTGCATCAACGAGACGTCGTCATCCAAGAAATCATCAGGCATCGTAATAAACTGTGGCTTGTATGTCGCGATCAGGTTATCCAACAAATCCTGATCCGTATGTGAACTTAAAACCAATGGAACATTGCCGGACAAAATCGTAGACATCACCATGGCAATTCCTCCCACATCATTTTTTGTGAGGATAAAAAACAGAGACCGGGGAACCGTATTGTGCTCTATGATATTTGCAAGATCAATTATCTCTCCGTAAGAAAGAACATTTCCGCAACTGTCTTTTGCCGCAATAGTATCTGAACTTATTTTATCTAATCCGAGAAGCACTGTATATACTGATTAAGAATAATTAAATAGATGCACATCCGTCAACTCCAAGAACCTGTCCTGAAATATAGGATGCATTGTCAGAGGCAAGGAAGCTGCATGCCTTGGCTATATCTTCGGGTTCGCCGAGGCGACCGAGGGCTATCCTTCCGATTCTGGTGTCAATCTTGTCGCCTGAAGCTTCATACAATTCCTCGAAACGTTCCGTCTTCACGATTCCGGGAGCTACAGCGTTCACGCGTATGCGCTGAGGGGCAAGTTCTTTGGCTGAAGATTTTGTAAACGATATGATAGCTCCTTTCGTCGCCGAATATGCCGACTGCCCGGCGCTGCCCAACACTGCGGTGACAGATGCGATATTCACGATTGAACCACCGCCCGTGCGCGCCATTATGCGTGACACCAACTGTGTCAGTTCGATCACGGCTATGACATTGACGCGGAACATAAGTTCCGTCTCTTCTCTTACTATCATGCCGATTTTCTTGTTGAACACCACTCCGGCGTTGTTGACAAGGGCATCAATCCGCCCCTGTTCCTTCTTGACCTGCATCATCGCGGTCTTTGCCGCCTGTGCATCGGTGACATCAAAATACAGAGGGTGGAAACGTGCGTATTCTGATGCAATGGCAGCCATTGAGCCTTCCGCACGGTCGCAACCGTAGACAATCGCACCTTCCTCTATCATGTTCAATGCAATTGCTTTGCCGATCCCTTGTGCGGCACCGGTGACAATACATACTTTATCTTTTAATATCATAATAATCAGATTAAACTACGTCCTCCATCTATGACAAGATCAGAACCTGTAACGCAAGCCGACGCGTCTGAAAGGAGATATATGATGGAGTAGGCGATCTCTTCCGGTCTTGAATACCTGCCAAGTGGATATTTCAGCAGATCCTTTTTTATATCTTCCTCATCAGTGACCCCATTATGGATAAGCGGAGTCTCTACTCTACCCGGATGCACCGCGTTGCATCTGATTCCTTTGGACGCAAGTTCAAGGGCAGCATATTTCATGAATGCACTGAGCGCACTTTTCGATGCTCCATATACCCCATTCCCAACAGACACATTTGAATAACCGGAAATAGAAGCCGTAAACACCACAGAAGAAGGATTCGCAAGCTTCTTTTTCTTAACCAACTGTTTTATCAAAAGCATAGGGGAAAAACAGTTTACCATAAAAATGGCGTCTATATCCTTTTCATTATAGAACTGCAACGGTCTCATCTTGTTAATTCCGGCATTGCATACCACACCATCCACCACTGGAATATCAAGAATCAATCTGTCTATTTCTGAAGGATCTGAGAGTTCACAGGTCTTGATGACGCATTGGCAATCCTTATCCATCATATGTGCTGTCTCATGCAATGCGTTCAGATTACGTCCCACAAGTATACAACATGAGGCACCCATTTTCGAGCATTCAACGGCGGTGCTTCTTCCGATGCCGGAAGAAGCACCTGTGATAAGAATTGTCTTTCCGAAGAGGAAGAATGGGTTCTTATTCATTTTTTAGATTGAATCCTGTTATAAAGATCCTCGATTGTCTGGCATGCACGCATGTCGTCGGCATTGAATGTAACGCCATATTCTTCGTCAACCATGCCGATAACAGAGAGACCGGCAATAGAATCCCAGTCATCCAATTCTCTAAATTTGGTTGCTCCGTTGAGTGTGGCTGCATCCACATCATCAAAAATCTCAGCAAATTTTTCAATAAATTCTTTCATCGGAATATTAAATATTTAATTGATTTTCTTGGCGGGGACTCCTAATACAGTGTCTCCCTCCTTGACTTTCCTGATCACAAAACTACAGGCTCCGACTTTAGCCTTGTTTCCAATCGTAACTTTATGATTGATAACAGCTCCTGTATGAATAGTAGTTTCGTCATTTATTTGTATGCCTCCGACACATGTGACATGTGTATCCAATCGGTTGTAATCCCCAATCATCGCATCGTGTCCAACCACAGTGTATGATTGAATCATGTTGAAATTACCGATACTACAGTCTGCTCCGAGAGAAGTAAATGCCGCTATAATATTTCCAGTTCCAAGCTTGACATTAGATCCAATCCGTGCAGTATTATGAATAATATTTATGAAATTCGCACCTTTTTCAACAAGATTCTCTATACATTTTCGTCTGGCATCCCCACCAATTGAAAATGTAAAGACATCGTTTTCTCCAGGTTCATACTCAGAGATTCTATTCAAGACAGGAGGATAGTTTCTAAACTCGTCAAGAGCCTGCATATTATCGTCAATAAAACCTTTGATTACAAACTCAGTCCCATATCCCAAACTCTCCTTTGCAATATCGTATATTGTACGACCCATCCCGCCGGCACCAATAATAATTAGATTTTTCATTCTTCTAAAAAAAATTTTGGCATAAAATCATCATAATAGACCAAATTAGACAGATAACACTTTCTATTGTGCTCCTTCTCATCCAAAGTGAGCGATTTTAGAGAATTTAGATCGATCAAATCATCTTCGAAAGAAAAGATAATATATCCTTTTTGTCTGTAATATTCTAATAGATTATTGTCATTCCTAAGAAAAACCTTTACCCCGTTTTTTAATAGTTGAATGATATTTCCCGATGCTTCTTGCCGACGTTGTCCAAATATTGCGATATCTACACTTTTCAGCATATTGAAATATTCGTCTCTTTGCATATAGTTTAAAATCGGCTTAAATTTATGACCAAATAATTTGTTGCCCAATTTAAACACGTTGCTTCTTATTATCGTACTTCCATACGATAAAGGCACAAGTTTGATAAAGTGATTTTTTTGATCGATCTCTTTGAGTTTAGAAAAAATGGTATCATGGTTTCCAAAAAGGGAAGCCTGATGATTTATCATAATTGTATCGGTCAATTTATTTTTTAATGGAAAAAGATTCGTCGGATTCTCGCCGGGACAATTGGCACTATAAGCAAAATATTTATATTTTATTGGATATTTGTAAAAATAGGTCAGTAGGTCATAATCTTTTTTATTCCAGAAACAGAAATAACCAATGTATGGAAATAATCCTTTAACTGTATCAGGTAGGT
>JAIDJJ010000104.1 GCA_029052265.1 Muribaculaceae bacterium | reverse complement strand
CTTTGAGGCTGTATAGATATTTGAAAGAGAGGGGAGATGTTTTTATGTATTTTGTACATTTGATCCGAAAGACACCGCTAAATTTTTTACAAACAAAGTGAATAAAAAACGTCATCCTTAGGATGACGTTTTTTATTCACTTTGTTCTGAGTTGTAGACTAATGTATTACATCATGCCACCCATTCCGCCCATTCCGGGTGCACCCATTGGAGCGGAAGGAGTCTCTTCCTTTTTGTCGGCTATGACACATTCAGTGGTGAGGAACATTCCTGCAATACTTGCAGCATTCTCGAGCGCCACGCGAGTGACTTTGGCTGGATCAATAACACCGGTAGCAAAGAAGTTTTCAAATGTATCGGTGCGTGCATTGTAACCGTAGTCACCGCTTCCTTCTTTCACTTTCTGAACAATAACAGCACCTTCAACACCAGCGTTTGCTACGATCTGACGGAGTGGCTCTTCTATTGCACGGCGAATAATGGCTATGCCTGTGTTTTCATCATCGTTGTCACCTTTGAGTTCGTCAAGACAAGGAAGGCATCTGATATATGCTATGCCACCACCGGGGACGATACCTTCTGCAATTGCAGCTCTTGTTGCGGAAAGAGCGTCATCCACACGGTCTTTCTTCTCTTTCATTTCAACTTCAGAAGGAGCACCGATATAAAGCACTGCGACGCCTCCAGCAAGTTTTGCAAGACGTTCCTGCAGTTTCTCCTTGTCGTAGTTGGAAGTTGTGGTCTCTATCTGAGCCTTGATCTGGTTGATCCTGTCGGAGATGGCTTCTTTAGCTCCGGCTCCGTTTACAATGATGGTGTTGTCTTTGTTGACTGTTATCTTTTCAGCGGTTCCAAGATCCTGGACATTTGCCTGCGCAAGCTGCATGCCTTTTACTTCACTGATAACAGTGCCGCCTGTCAGCACTGCAATGTCTTCAAGCATTTCCTTGCGCCTGTCGCCAAAGCCCGGCGCCTTTACTGCACAGATCTTCAATGAACCGCGGAGACGGTTTACGACAAGTGTGGCAAGTGCTTCGTTGTCTACATCTTCCGCTATGATAAGGAGCGGACGTCCGCTTTGAGCCACAGCCTCAAGGATAGGTAAAAGGTCCTTAAGGTTTGAAATTTTCTTGTCATAAAGAAGGATATATGGAGCATCCATTTCACACTCCATTTTCTCGCTGTTGGTTACGAAATACGGAGATATGTAGCCACGGTCAAATTGCATGCCTTCGACAACATCTACAGTTGTTTCAGTGCCTTTGGCTTCCTCTACGGTGATTACACCTTCTTTCTTGACTTTCTTCATTGCTTCAGCAATGAGTCTGCCGATTTCTTCATCATTGTTTGCAGAAACGCGTGCGACATTCTCAATTTTTTCGATATCATCGTCGACTTCCTGACTTTGAGCCTTGATTCCTTCAACCACACAGGAAACCGCTTTGTCAATACCACGTTTCAAATCCATCGGATTTGCACCGGCTGCCACATTCTTAAGACCAACGTTTACTATTGCCTGTGCAAGAACAGTTGCTGTTGTTGTTCCATCGCCAGCCTGGTCGCCGGTTTTAGAGGCAACTTCTTTGACAAGTTGAGCCCCCATATTCTGGAATGGGTCTTCCAATTCAATTTCTCGGGCTACTGAAACGCCATCTTTGGTAATGTGTGGCGCACCGAATTTCTTTTCGATGATTACGTTCCGCCCTTTAGGACCGAGGGTAACCTTAACAGCATCCGCAAGAGCGTCCACACCGTTTTTGAGCTCTTCACGAGCTTTGATATTGAATTTTATTTCTTTAGCCATTTTTGTTTTGAATTTTTAAAAGGGCTTAAAGCTTAATTGCCTTGTCGTGATTATTTGGTATTAAGGTCAACAGCCTTTTATTCGCCCATCAGTTAATAATATGATTAGTCGATTACAGCAAGACCATCGCTTTGACGCATCATGATAAATTTGGTGCCTTCATATTCGATTTCAGTTCCTGCGTATTTCCCATAAAGAACCTCATCACCGACTTTGAGGATCATTTCTTCATCCTTTGTGCCATTGCCAACGGCGAGCACTTTGCCTCGGAGTGGCTTTTCTTTTGCGGAATCAGGGATAATGATGCCACCGAGGGTGACTTCTTCTGCAGCTGTAGGTTCGA
>JAIDJJ010000103.1 GCA_029052265.1 Muribaculaceae bacterium | reverse complement strand
AACCAATACATATGATAATAAACAGACTCTATCAACCGGTTTTGGACTACAGATGTCAGTGCCCCTTTTTGATGGACTTGTCAACATAAATAATCTGAAATCGGCAAGTACGGCAAAACTCCGAGCAAAGGAATCAGCCCGGATAGAGGAGGATGCCGTTTCAATGGAGGTGATCAAGGCTTTCTATCAGGTGACGTACTGCAAGGCTATGGTATTGCAAATGGAGGAACAGCTCAAACGTGACACCCAAGATATGAAAGCCACTCAGAAAGGGGTGGAGTTGGGCACCAAAAGCGGAGCCGATGTAGCGGAACTGGAAGCATTGGTTGCCGCAGACGAATTTGAATTGATCAATCAGCGAAACCTTCTTGCCAAATCTTATCTGTCTTTACGGTCGCTGATGGGGATGGATCTTTCTGAAGAACCTCTCGATCTTAAGGAAACAGAGTTGGATGAATCTCAGGGAGAGATGATGAAACATCCCAAAATTGCGGAAGCCGAACTCGCTGTCAAAGCCAGCAAATATGATCTTCGTGCCGCCAAAGGAAGTTATTCCCCATCAATATCGCTTACAGGAGGAGTCTCAACATCTTATTACAAGATGATAAATACAGAAGCGGTCTATCCCTCATTCAGCAGACAATGGCATGACAACATGGGTGAATATATCGGACTGTCGTTTTCATTCCCTATATTCAACGGACTGTCTTCTTCAAACAAGGTAAAAAAAGCATCCATCCTTCTTAAGGAAAATGAAGTAAGGCTGGAACAAGTGAAATATAATCTTGATAAAGAGACTCGGGAGGCGGAACTTGATTACGCTTCATCGACAGATGAACTGAAAGCCGCTTACCGCCGACTGGAGGCAGAACAGATAGCATTCAATGCGACGAGAAGGAAATATGAATTAGGTCAGGCATCTGCGATCGATCTATATACTTCGAGCAGCAAATTGGCAACGGCAAAAGCCGGAGCCGAAGGGAAACGAATACAGAAAATAATTAACCTTATTACCTTGAGATATTGCAGAGGTGAGAAACTTATAAAGGAATAAAGCAATGGATACAGAGATAAAGATAAAAAATCCCCGTCTTAAGAAATATGGCTGGTGGGTGGCGGCAGGTGTCATTGTTATTGGTGCGGCTGTATGGGGTCTTGTACAGTCCGGTCATACGGTCTACCGGACGGACTCGGCAGGGCTTCTTGTAGGGGAAGTGACAGAAGGCACGTTCAACGATTTCATCCGGCTCAACGGCAAGGTTGAAACCGGTGTGATAGTGCAGATTTCCGCACTTGAAACCGGTATTGTCGAGAAAAAATGGGTTGAAGAGGGTGCCATGCTCCAGCCCGGAGACATAATACTGACATTACGTAACCCCAACCTTCAACAACAGATTCTCGATTCTGAATCCCAATTGGCGGAAAAACAGAATATGCTTCGCGACACAGAACTTGCGATGGAGAAAGACCGGCTGCAGGTGCGTCAGGATTTGCTCTCGGCACGCACACAGATGAATCAGAAACGAAGACTTTATGAACAGCAGAAGACTCTCTATAATGAAAACCTCACTTCGCGTGAAGAATATCTGAAAGCGGAAGAAGATTACCAGCTCTCCCGGGAAAGTCTCAAACTTCTGGAAGACCGTCTGCGTCAGGATTCGATCTACAGGAAAGTGCAG
>JAIDJJ010000102.1 GCA_029052265.1 Muribaculaceae bacterium | reverse complement strand
AAATAAAACCATACTATTATAACTCAAACATCATAAAAAGACATGTATAGATTCTTATTATCAATTATTTTTATTGCCGGATCGATATCGGCCTTCGGCGAGAAATTTCCACAAGTTCTTCTTGCCGGCGATTATCCGGACCCATCAATCCTACGTGATGGAAAGGATTATTATATGACCCACTCCCCATTCCATTATACCCCCGGGTTCCTTATCTGGCATTCCACAGATCTCAAAAATTGGGAGCCTATATGTCGCGCACTCCCTGAATTTGAAGGTTCGGCAATGGCTCCCGACCTGATAAAACATGGTGACCGCTACTATATCTATTACCCCTCAGCCGGAACTAATTGGGTCACATGGGCTGACGATATTCGCGGACCATGGAGTGAACCTGTTGATCTGAAGTTGCCCGGTATCGATCCCGGGCATATTGCAGATAAAGACGGCAACCGTTACCTGTATGTCAACGAAGGAGAGGTTGTCAAACTTACAGCCGACGGTTTGGCGACACTCGGAGATAAGAAAAAAGTATATGATGGATGGATATACCCTAAAAACTGGGAAACCGAGGGGATGTATCTTGAATCTCCTAAACTCACTTATCATAATGGTTACTATTACCTGACCTCTGCAGAAGGAGGGACGGCAGGTCCGGCTACAAGCCATATGGTAGCTTCTGCCCGCTCCAAGAACATCGACGGTCCTTGGGAAAATTCTCCCTATAATCCTATCGTTCATACTTATACTGCTGATGATGAATGGTGGTCGAAAGGTCATGGCACAATTGTTGATGACACTGAAGGCAATTGGTGGATTGTATATCATGGCTATCGGAATGGCTACCATACACTTGGAAGAAGTACTCTTATCGAGCCGATAACCTGGACTTCAGATGGATGGTTTCATGCTATTCCGGAAGCTGAATATCCCAAGACTGACAACCCTGTCAAAAACGGAATGTTGCTTTCTGACGATTTCTCCGGAGATAAATTAGGATTACAGTGGACTCTTTGGGAAGAGAATGGAAATAACTCAGTTTCATTTACAGGAAACTCAATCAAGGTTAAGGGGAAAGGTACAAATCCTGCTGACAGCAGACTTATTCTGACCACACCTCAGCATAAAAATTATATTGTTGAAACTGAAGTGACGGTAGGTAAGAACAGCACGGCAGGGCTTCTCCTTTATTACAGTGACAAGGCATATGCCGGTCTCACCTCCAATGGCAAGAATTTCTTTATATACACTTCTCCGACCGACAAGAAAGCAGTCCCGAACAAAATTGGCAGACATTTCTTTGTTCGTCTCCATAATCAAGGCAACAGTCTCTCAATATCTGTCAGTAAAGATGGCAAGGAGTGGTCAACAATAGCCTCCGGCATCAATGTAAAAGACTACCACCACAACATATTCAAAGGTTTTTATGCCCTGCGTCCGGCATTGACAGTCTCTGGAAAAGGAGAGTCAGATTTTCACAACTTCAAATATTCCGATGGAGTTCCGGGAGAAGATGAATTAGGAGCTTATCTGATGGTTTATCATAGAGATGAGACCCATGGGCTTTATATGGCAATAAGCCGTGACGGATACACGTTTACATCGCTTAATAATGGTGATCCAATTGTCAATGGTGACACTATTGCTAATCAGCGCGGCATCCGCGATCCCCATATATATCGCGGTCCGGATGGGGCATTTTATGTGGCTATGACAGACCTACATGTGTTTGCTAAGAGAGATGGATTTTCTGAAAGGGAATGGGAACGTGACAAAAATGAATATGGTTGGGGAAATAACCGTGGACTTGTATTGATGAAATCATGGGATCTTATCAATTGGAAACGTACAAACATACGTTTTGACACACTTTCAAAAGGCTTGTCAGAGATAGGATGCGCATGGGCACCCGAGACTATCTATGATCCGGTTGCAGGCAAACTGATGATCTATTTCACCATGAGGTTTGGTAACGAACGCAACAAGTTGTATTATGTATATGTGAATGAAGATTATGACAGGCTGGAATCTCTTCCCACTCCTTTATTCGAATATCCGGACAAACATTCCTCAGCTATTGATGGCGATATGACTTTGGGTCCTGACGGGCAGTATCATCTGTTTTATGTTGCTCATGCAGACGGTGGTCCCGGTATTATGAAGGCAACAGCACCCACTCCTACCGGGCCATGGACATTCACACATAAATGGTATGATTTTGAACCCAAAGCATGCGAGGCTCCAACGGTGTGGAAGCGCATCGGTGAAGATAAATGGGTTCTTATGTATGATGTCTACAGTATCGAACCTCATAATTTCGGATTTGTGGAGACATCGGATTTTCAGGAAATGGTCAATCTCGGGCATTTTAATGAAGGGAAGATGAAAACCACAAATTTTAATGCCCCCAAACACGGTGCGGTTGTCAGGATCACGAGTGAAGAAGCAGACCGTCTGGAGGAACACTGGAGGGAAAATCCTCTTCCTTATGTAAGACACGGTTCCACAATATTTGTTAATGCCGGGACGGTCAAGCGTTAACAAATATTGTGGAACGGAAACAAATCAAATATTTCGTCTGTCGAAAGAGCGGGGTGTGTACCCCGCTCTTTCTTTTTCTTTAGATTGCTACAAAATAAGGAAAAGTATTTCAGAAATATTTTTCCACTTCATCCGGCGTTAGAGCCAGATATCGGGCTATGGTGGATGCATCCAATCCTGCATTCCTCATGGTGCGGATATTGGTTGCCAAGGTTTCCTCCCGCCCTTTCTCCATACCTCGTTGCTCGGCATATTCGATAACTGCGACACCGTCGCGATATACCTTCAGAGACTCGTCATAATTAAGACGCTCCTGTCTTGACAGGGAATTGAGATTGCAGACCTCCTCAAGTCTGCCGAAAATCATATTCTGTGCCTTGAACGGCATCCTTTCAAGTGTCTCCATATGCTTAAGTATATAAATCCATCTTTCAAAATCTGTCTCACACTCCGATTCGCTCTTCTCCATCTTTGGAAGCGTTATATAGTAAAGATGCAGTTTGTCCGAAAATTGTTCAGTTGTGCCCTTGAAATGCAATGACACTTCAGAACAGAGTGACCAGTCCTTAAGACCGTCCATATAGAAATTAAGGAAGAATATGCCATACACCCTTTTGACATCGAAATTCCAATCCTTTCCGCGTTCCCCCTGCTGCGCTATCGCTGATGCGGCATAGAAGATGGAACGGTCCTTGAAAAAAGGTTGGGCGGCGTTCTGCATCTCGACAATCACATGTTCTCCATTCTCTGTGGTGCAGTAGATATCATAGATGATTCTTCTGCCGTCGAAGAACTGGGGAAATATCTCCTTGTCGCGGAAGACAATGTCAACTATCGGATTGTCACCATGAATCAATTCATTGAGAAAACTGATCAGGAGATCCTTATGTATTTCCTGACCGAAGATTCTTTTGAAACCCTCATCGGTGAACGGATTGATAAATTTCCCCATAATCTGATTTATTTGTTTTAATTTCACAAATATACGCATTTTTTCAATAATCTCAAAAAGATATTTCTAACTATTCGAAATATGCCCTTAAATTTTCATTAGGGTTGTGTAAATTCCATTAATTATGCGTATTTAAAATAAAACCATACTATTATAACTCAAACATCATAAAAAGACATGTATCGACTCTTATTATCCACTATCCTGATTGCAGGATCTTTATCCGCTTTCGGCGAGAAATTTCCACAGGCAGAAATTGGCGTGGATTATCAAGATACTTCGTCTTATGCCACTGACGTTTCCAAATACTCTCCATATTTTGACTATATACTGGGAGAAGAAGGAGATCGGGCTTGTCTGCGTCTACCCAAAACTCAAAAAGATGTGAAAGCAGTTCTATATGCGCATCAAAATATGACAGAGGAGGTATTATTCAGAAGTGGACGATTCTGTCAGAAAATGGATAGTCTCGGCGTGGCTATGGCTTTTATCCAAAACGGCTCACAAAACTGGGATGTGACAAAGGGTTGTCAGGAAAGATTTGACTCGATAATATCTGACTTTTCAAGAAATTCAGGTCATCCGGAAATCGAAAATGCACCTGTCATCCCATTCGGACATTCGGCGCAAGCCACATTTCCCTGGAATTTTGCAGCATGGAATCCCGACCGCACTCTTTGTATAATCTCCTATCATGGTGACGCCCCTCGTACAAACCTTTGCGGATATGGCAGGGAAAACATAGAATGGGGTCGAAACAGAAATATCGACAGCATACCCGGACTGATGATTCAAGGCGAGTATGAATGGTGGGAGGCGAGAGTGAGACCTGCATTGGCTTTCCGTATGATGTATCCGGAAAGCCGTATATCTTTTTTATGTGATGCCGGGAAGGGACATTTCGATTTAAGTGAGGAAACGCAAGACTACAT
>JAIDJJ010000101.1 GCA_029052265.1 Muribaculaceae bacterium | reverse complement strand
AATCATACGTCATCACGACCTTTTCACCATGAACATTTGATAATGTCATGGTTATAGAGTCTGATTTTTGAGTGTCAAATTCGGCAACTATTTCACACACACCATCATTCAAAGCGGAAAGAGAATATGTAGTAGCTTTTTTGCCTATACCTTTATTGGAAGCTGATGCAACAACCCTGTCTCTCAATCCACTTGTTTCAGGAGATGGAACTAACGAGGCATATATTTGTCCGTCTTCTCCCACGAATAGACCGATTTCACGGGGTAGGGTATTTGCACTTCGAAACTTCAGTGTAGGAGCTTCGGGAGCATATTGCCAGTTGCTCTGACAGTACGTCGTCCATCGGGAGCATCGTTGAAGCTGACAGTAGCATAATGCTCTTTGCCATAGTCGAGCCATTTGGTAGGCACTTTACCGTAAGCATCAAGGTCGGGAGTGAATGTCTTTCCGTCAAAATCGCCAATGAAATATTGCGTTGCACTACCGCCGAATATTCCACCGGGGTTGAGATTGCATAGAAGAATCTATTTTTTCTTATCCGTTCGTGACATCGGCAACTCAAACAAATCCGGACACTCCCATACTCCGTCCTGTGCTCCGAGACCCTTGCCGAACTTGCACTGAAGAGTCCACTCTTTCATGTCTGGAGAAGTGAATATCAGCATCTCATGGTCGAGGGCATGAGCAAGCACAAGCACCCACTCTTTTTTTCTCTTCATTCCAAAACATATTTGGATCACGCGTTTCGCTTGCGAGTGTTAGCGTAGGGTTACCGGGATATACATTATAAGTATAGCCTCCGTCCTCACTCCAAGCAAGACTTTGGATCTGGCTTCCCCCTGCCGACGTGTACATAGCCACGACAGCGTCTTTGCCAAAACCGGCACTGTTTGCTGTGTCGATGGCAGAGCTTCCACTGAATATCATGCCTAGTCCATCGGGTTCAAGAACTGCATCCGACTGAGTAGTCCAATGGATAAGGACAGGGCTAGTGGACTGGCACCATGAGAGATTCTGCCACTTTGATCCATAAGGATTCCACTGAAAAGCAAGATGCCACAGGCGGCGATGTTGCTAAAGCCATGAACTCCAATTATCACACGAAGTTTTCACATACATCCCAATAGAAGTATTCCCGTAATATTTAACAATAGTCACAAGATTATGAAGGGTATATTGAGCCTTTGCTTTTGCTTCATCAGTCACAAGCATAGCCAGTGCTGCATTCAATTCCTCATTATATATTTTTTCCGTGGACTTATGCCCGATGGTCTCTTCATAATCGTAAAGAAAAGCGTAGCGTTTTTGTGCGAAATCGTCTTCCCAATATTGTAGGTCAGGTTCAAAGATACCGGTACATCCACCTCGCCAATATTGTGTAAGTGCCCAACATTCCTCAAAAGAGTTCCGTCTGCCTAT
>JAIDJJ010000100.1 GCA_029052265.1 Muribaculaceae bacterium | reverse complement strand
GAAAAATTAGTGAATGGGACGTCCGGCGCAAATGCCGTGGCACCTTGGGCGCGGAAGTTGAGAGGGTTGGAATAATATACAGAAGTCACCGGCTCACTTTCCATCCCGGGATTGTTCCAGAATGTGCCTTTCATTCCCTTTTTTCCGTCGATTGAGAAACAAGAGAAATCACTTCCTGTCATCACCTTGTTGTCGACGAGGTTACATCCTTTTTCATAAATTATTTCAGCGTCAGGAAACCTCCGTCTGATCCCTTCAAGAATAGTGACAGTAGATTTCGGCTCCCCGTTATAATTCGCCCACATCATGACCGAATCGTTGGCATTCGGACCTATCACGGCTATTTTTCTGATATTGTTGCTTAGAGGGAGCACGTTGTCACTGTTTTTCAGAAGGGTCATTGATTTACGTGCCATTTCGAGAGCCTGCGCACGATGAGCCGGAGCCCCGATAGTGTCAGGAGAAAAAGATGCCCATGGTGTAAGGTTGTCGTCAAACAGGTTCCCTAACTGAAAACGCGCACGCAAAAGTCTGCGGACAGACACATCTATATCTTCTTCCCTGATTAGTCCGTCCTTCACAGCGTCGACAAGAGTATGGAAAGCGCCGTCTACGCATTCGAGGTCGTTGCCGGTAAGCACAGCGTCGGCGGCGGCAGACTTTGCGTCAGGGTGGGTGAGATGGGCACCTTGCCTGTAAAAGTCGGAAATAGCCCCGCAGTCGGAAACTACCACATCATCATATTTCCAGTCGTCACGCAGAATCTGTTTCAGAAGGGTTTTGCTCGCGCAGCAGGGTTCACCTTCAAAACGGTTGTAGGCACACATCACTTCTTTCACGCCTTCATCGCATACAAGCACCTTGAAAGCCGGCAGATAAGTTTCCCACAGATCTTTTTTACTGATGTTTTCGGCATTATATTCATGGCGGTTCCATTCCGGTCCGCTATGCACAGCGAAGTGCTTGGCGCAAGCGTGGAGCTTATTATATTTCTGAGAGGGATCGCCTTGCAGACCCCTGACCACGGCAGCGCCCATGACAGATGTCAGGTATGGGTCTTCGCCATAAGTCTCCATCCCTCTTCCCCAGCGTGGATCCCGAAAAATATTGATGTTGGGAGTCCATACTGTAAGTCCGCTGTATTGAGGACGAGTGCCGTTCTCCACACCTTCGTTATATTTCGCACGTTGTTCAGTGGAGACGATATCAAAAGTTGTGTATAAGGCATCCGGATCGAAAGATGCTGCCATACCGATAGTCTGGGGAAATACGGTTGCCACTCCTGCTCGCGCCACCCCGTGGAGATCTTCGTTCCACCAGTTGTATTCAGGTATTCCGAGGCGGGGGATTGCCGGGGAATTGTGTCGCATGAGCGAGACTTTTTCTTCGAGGGTCAGCCGTTTCAGAAGATCATCGGCACGTGGGTCGGCGGAGTAAGCCGGATCCTTGTAAATTTCTGTC
>JAIDJJ010000010.1 GCA_029052265.1 Muribaculaceae bacterium | reverse complement strand
ATCAAGCCATTTCTTTGCAAGGCCGATCATACTTGTGAGATATCCGCCTGCCGAATGCCCGGAAACAAATATCCTTTTGGGATCGCCCCCATATCTTTCAATATTTTTGAAGGTCCAAGCCACGGCTTCCGCGGCATCGTCGATACATTGCTCCACATCTACATTTGGAATTAATCTATAATTTGGCGCGACCACCACATATCCGTGATCCATCAGTTCACCGGGTATAAATTTGTTTCCACCTGTAAGACCGCCACCATGAAACCATACGATTACCGGCATATCCTTCCCTTCTGTATGATGATGGATGTCAAGTTTTAATCTTTCTTTTGAGTAGTCATCAGTTTTTGAAGAGTAAGAAATGTCAAATTGCGTGTAATATTGACTCTGGGCGGTAATAGTCATGAGAGTCAGCAGAGAAAATAGGGTAAGAAGTAAGCGTTTCATATCTTTTTGTCAATTAATTCGGTCGCGAAGATAAAAAAATCGTCCTTAAAAAAGAATTTTTCGCCAATAAAAAAGTTTTTTTCAAGCATTTTTTAAATCTTTTGCGGAAAAATTTCTGTAATTAGGATTTTATAGCTAATTTTGGCAAAAATCCAAAAATCATTTAACTGATATCACATGGCAAGAAAACTTCAAATAAGAGACTTGACGCTGCGCGATGGCCAGCAGTCATTGTTTGCCACTCGTATGAAGCAGGAAAACGTTGACAAACTACTTCCTCTTTACCGCGAGGCTAAGTTTTATATCATGGAAGTATGGGGCGGTGCAGTTCCCGATTCCGTGATGCGTTACCTTGGAGAAAGTCCGTGGGACCGTCTTCGTTCTTGCTCCAAGGAGATGAAAGGTATTTCTCTCCTTTCCGCACTCTCCCGTGGCAGAAACCTGTTCGGTTACGTGCCTTATCCAGATTCAGTGCTTGAGGGATTTTACAAAAAAGCAATCGAGAATGGTCTTAATGTGATGCGTATATTCGACGCACTCAACGACCTTGACAATATCAAGAGCTCGATCAAGATGATCAACGAGCTCAATGGTGTTAACGGAAATATTGCAATTGCCGATACGGCTGTTTGCTATACTGTCGATCCCAAGGGTACGCCAGAGGAAGAGAAAGTTTTCACCGACGACTACTTTATCAATAAAGCTGTCGCTATGGAGAAGCTTGGCGCGAAAATGGTTACTCTAAAAGATATGGCAGGTCTCGTTAACCCATCACGCATCTACACTCTTATGCCAAAATTGAAGAAGGCTCTTAATGTTCCGGTAGATTTCCATACCCATTGTACTCCGGGATATGGTCTTGCTTCTGTTTTGACAGCCATCATTCAGGGCGTTGATATCATCGATACCAATATATGGTGGTTTGGTGGAGGTTCGGCTGCTCCTGCAATAGAACTTATCGACATCTTCTGTAAGAAACTCGGCATAGAGCTTGAAGTCAATATGGAGGCGGTGGCAAAGATTCGTCATGAACTTAAGGATGCCCGTAAGGCTCTTGCTGATTTCGACCTTAACAAAGATAAATGGCAGCGTGATTTTGATGAAGCGTTTGCTGTCATGCCAGCTGAGATCGATGCGGAATTCGACCGTGCTATCGAGGCTGCAAAAGCAGACAAAGAAGAAGAACTTCTTGATGCATGTCATAAGATTGAGGCATATTTCGGTTTCCCGAAACCCAATGAGATCGTAAAGAATGCTGAGGTTCCTGGCGGTATGTATTCAAACATGGTTGCTAACCTCCGTGCGCTTAAGGCAGAAGACGTTCTTGAAGAGGCAATGGCGCTTATCCCGAAAGTACGTCGCGATGCAGGTCTCGTTCCCCTTGTCACTCCAACAAGTCAGATCGTGGGCTCTCAGGCAGTTTCGTTGGCACTTGACCGTCGTGCAGGAAAAGCTGATTATACGAATAAGAGCAATCAGTTTATCGCTCTTGTGAAGGGGGAATATGGCACCACTCCTATTGCTGTAGATCCTAAGTTCCGTGAGCAGATAACCGGGAGCGCTGAAGAGAAACCGTATGATGTTTCTTCCTATCAGCAACCGGAGAATCCCGTGCTTGATCAATTCGGAGGTGTGAAACTTGCTCAGAATGAAGAGGAAATGCTTCTTCTTGAACTTCTTCCTGCTGTGGCAAAGACATATCTCTCAAACAAGCGTAAAGCTGAATATGAGGCAAACAAGGCTAATTCACCCCAGGCTCAGGAAACTAAGAAAGCTGCCAAGAGTGAAGTTACCGGTCCTGTTTTCGTCGCTCCTATGGGAGGGACTGTGATGAGCATCAAGGTTAAACCCGGCGATACTGTCAACCCCGGCGACGTTGTGCTTGTATATGAGGCAATGAAGATGGAGAACGATCTTGTTTGCGACGTGGCCGGTGTTGTTAAGCAGGTGCTCGTAGGGGAAGGCGACGTCATGGCAACCGCACAACCACTTCTTGAATTTGCCGGAGAAGCTGATGCCGTTTCCGATAGTGGCGCTCCGACAGCCGGAGGTGCCGTAATGGTGGCACCTATGGGAGGTACAATCATTTCACTTAAGGCTAAACCCGGTGATGCTGTGAAAGCAGGCGACACGATTCTTGTGTATGAGGCAATGAAGATGGAGAATAATCTTGTTGCTGACCGTGATGGTGTGATAGCTAAATTCCTTATCGGAGAAGGCGACGTGATGGCGACTGACCAGCCGATTGTGCAGTTTGCAGGGGCAGGAGCTCCGGCTAAAGCAGCTCCGAAGGCTGTCAAAACTATTGGCGCAGACGGAAACTATAAGGTCGATCCGGTCAAGGGATATGACATCAACAAGGCTCTTCATCCGGTTGAGGGCGGCACTGGCAACAGCCCCGCCGCGCTTCGTACCCGTAAGACTCAGACCACCTCTATCGAGGTTGCGCCCGGCAAGAAAGTCGGCATCACAGTTCTTCCTGACGGTACTGTAGAAGTAAATATGGATTAATCAAACAATCTTCATAAAAAATGGCGTCTTGAAAAATCAAGACGCCATTTTTTTGTCAATTAGTAATTAGTAATTCTCAATTATCAAATTATCAAATGTCAATTACTAATTACTAATTACTAATTATCAAATGTCAATTGGTTGACCTTATTTGATATTGGGGTTAAGCTTGTTCCATTCATTGATGGGGGGCAGCACACCCATTGCGATAACTTCGTCACGGAGCTTGCACAGGTGCTGATAGCTCTTTTCAAGTTCAGCTTCTTCCTGCGGAGTGCCATTGACCGGCTTGATAGATACGCCGTTCTTGTCGACAGTGGTTTCCATAGCCATCATGATATGGTTGAATTTGCCATTGTCTACGTAGGTTCCTACAGGCCAGCGGAACGGTTTGCCACCCATAGCCGCTGCGATCATTTCGATTGAAAGATATGCAGGGCTCTGGAATGAAGAACGCCCACGGAGATCAATGATAGTCTTGCCACCCTGGATGACACGTATCTTCATCTTTTCCCACTCTTCTTCGGGAAGAGTCTCGGTTCCGATGATTTCGGTGAGAGGTTTGCCGTTGATTGAAGTGGTTGAAGCGAACACTGCCATTTGTTCGCCGTGACCACCGTATGTACGTGAATTTTCTACCGTATCGGGATCGATTTTAAGATATTTGGCGAGTTCGTTGCGCAGACGAGTGCTGTCGAGAGCCGCCAGGGTCGATACTTGAGATGGTTTCAATCCGGAATAGAGAAGAGTGATAAGACCGGTGATATCGGCAGGGTTGAACACAACCACCACGTGCTTCACTTCCGGGCAATACTTCTTTATGTTTTTGCCAAATTCCTCTGCAATCTGAGCATTTCCTTTGAGAAGATCCTCGCGGGTCATGCCAGCCTTACGTGCTGCGCCGCCTGACGACACAATGTATGCAGCATCTTTGAATGCCTCTTCGACATCATTTGTATAAGTGATGTTCATACCCTCGAATCCGCATTGCAACAGCTCTTCCGCCACTCCCTGAAGAGCGGGGAAATAAGGATCGTAAAGACAAATATTAGGAGTAAGACCCATCATGATTGCTGTTTGTGCCATGTTTGATCCGATCATGCCGGCGGCACCTACAATCAAAAGCTTTTCATTTGATAAGAATTCCATTTTATTAAAATTTTTTAGTTCGCTTGTTGTTTATAG
>JAIDJJ010000001.1 GCA_029052265.1 Muribaculaceae bacterium | reverse complement strand
CCTCAACGTTATGCCTCACAATAAATGGGAATGGCACATCAGCGGCGAACACTACCGCAACGAACTAACTTCAGACAATTATAAAAACGTATTTCTGCTTGACACAAAAGTAGTCTTCAAGTTCAACAAACGTTTGGAGTTTTCCGCATCAGTCAGCAATATCTTCGATCAGCGAACCTACAATTACACATCCTACAATCAGCTTACATCCTTCGAAAGCCAACGCTGGCTGCGAGGACGTGAATTTCTCATATCAATTTCCCTCCGAAAATAAATACTGAAGGAGTGGCAGAAGATGTGTCTTTTCTAAAAATGAAACAGAATATTGTCAAAAGAACGGAATTACAAACAAATGCAAAACATGAAAAGAATATTGACATATATGATGGCGATTTTGCTTGGACACGCAGGCTCGATGGCTCAGGAAAAAGGAAACAGGAATCTAAAAGTTATCCTGAAGGCGGAATATGAAGCTGTAGAGACATTGACAGGCAAAGATGGTAATTCTAAGGAAAATTCATCAAAATGGATTCTGCAAATGGCTCCCGGGAAATCTTACTATTACAATCCGCAGACATACTTTGTAGATTCCCTTGATAATGATCCAAACGGAAAGTCTATACTGATGGCAGCGTGGGCTGATGCTTTGGCGGAATTCAGAAATACCGGTGCAGACGCTATGAAACTATTACAAGAGAAAGGATTGACACGCGAAAGTCAATATAAATGTCTGAAAGATTTTGCGGAAGATAAAATGACAGTATGGGATACTAATTTTGGCGACCATTTCCGATATCCGGTTCCTATGGGAGATCTTGTCTGGGAGATATGCGACACGACAAAGAATATTATGGGTTACGAATGTCAGATGGCAGAGTCCGACTATCATGGCAGAAGGTGGATTGGGTGGTTCTCTCCGGAGATCCCCATGCAGGACGGACCATGGCAACTCTTTGGACTGCCCGGTCTGATTATGGAAGCCTATTCAAAAGATGGAGCTTTCCGATTTCTCATCAAGGGTCTACAACAGTGTGAAGAAACGTTTAAAGATCCATTCGAAAGAGAAAGTATATTTATCACGAAACGTAAGAGCTATCTTAAACAGAAAGATTATACTCGCAGGAACCGATCGGCTCAACTAAAAGCTATGACTGGAGGTGCCGTAAATGTTAATGCAGACTACACCGGCAATGACGATTTTCTCGAAACAGATTATCACGAATGACCGGAATTAAGAACCAACTGTCTGCTAAATCTGCGTCAGGATAATTCTTTGCCCGATTTTTAGGAAGGGGAGCGCTCATAAAATACACTGCTTTCATGACAGAGTTTTGGAATATTTTACTAATTTTGCAAACAGACTCACGCCGTGCGTCTTCCTTAAACTTGTATTGAAAAGTTGAACTTCTCAACACAAAAACTAAAGCCAACTAATTTAACAGATCTCCATATGCTTAAACGTTCACTAATTTCAACAATGCTATCCATGATGATAGGTAGCGCATCAATTATGGCAGCCGATGTTTGCTCTGCTACAGAGCCGGAAGTGGTCAGTACATGCGGATTACCCGAGACTGCTGTCAATTTTAAATCAGATGATTTGATTAGTCGCAATATCTTTGTCGAATTGGGAGGTCCTTCATTAGGTGTCGGAATCGGTTATGACCAGCGATTCAAGACGAATTCTGTTTTCGGATTCCGCGCCGGATTATCGTTCACGAATGGCTCCTGGGATGATTCCGGGTGGTTTGGTGCGTATGATGGAGCCTATTATACCGACGTTGACTTCAAAGGAGTGACCATCCCTTTGGAGATCAATGCTATTATGGGGAAACGGGCAAGCAAGTTTGAACTTGGCATAGGAGCCACGCCGTGTATACTTCATCGACATGAAGTTAAGTATTGGGGATTGTATCCTGATGATTCAGGAACTGAGGTAAAAGACGGATCAAGAATTAATATTTTCGGTACTCTCAATATCGGCTACCGTCTTCAACGTAAAAGCGGTTTTTTCCTACGTGCAGGACTGTCCTTTCTTATAGGCGATATAAAGTGTTCTCCAATAGATGGATTACTCCTTATACCTAATCTATCCTTAGGTTACACTATCAGATGAGTTCTACATATACTCTTTCACACCCGATTCTCATCTTCTTCATTCATCTTTCCGGCATCTGATATCTCTCCTTAGATATAGCTCCGTCATGTACAGATATATCTAAGGAAACCGTATATCTATCCTCAATTGAAGGTTAACGCTTTAGCCCCCACGCCTCTCATCTTTCGCTTTTGAAAGTTGAATGATTGATTTTGGGTGCGAAGATGTAAGTTACGACTGCACCTACCATCATGACGATTATCGAGACTATCAGAACCAATGATGAGCCGCCTCCCTTTAGCAACACAGGAATAAAAAATACTCCCAATACGGCACCGATTTTTCCTATGGAGGCTGCAATACCTGACCCGAGTCCCCTTATCTCAACAGGGTAGACCTTGGAAGGGAGAACATACGTCATAAGATGCGGTCCAAGATTCAGGAACAATTCAAAAGCCATAAACGCAAGAATAGAAATCCAGCTTGACCAATGATTATTATAAGCCAGTAAAAGTACTGACAACGAAAGTCCACTGAAGAAAAATCCCATGGTCTGTTGTTTGGCTCCATTCATCTTGGGAATCAGGTATAATCCGATAATAAATCCCGGAAGTATTATACATGATATCCAAAGCGTGATCTCAACCGAACTTGCCACATGTGCCAACTGAGTCTCATGGCAGGATACATGTTCAAGCCCTAATGCCATTACTAAAATAGGGAGGAACACGCCGATGCCATATACACCTAATCCCTCACATGCCCAGGGGATACCTGTAAATATCACATTCTTCCAATTCTGCCTGATAAAAGTCAGGGTAGAGATATTATCTGATAATTTTGTCGCAGACGGGGGCATCTTTTGCGCCGGCTCAATATTTACATCATCGCCTAAAAAATCATGAACCGCCACCTCAGCCTCTTTCGGTTTTCCATTTGCCATAAGCCACGCAGGACTTTGCCAAAAGCGGATTCTGACAATAATCATCAATCCTGAAATTGCTACCATTATCCACATCAACCTTGGCCACAGATCGGCATTCTGCCAATCTTTCACTATAAGGAAGCAGACTCCTGCAGCTATAATATTCCCCAATGCACTCGCAGCTTTAGCGACTCCTACCATAGTAAACTCCCATTTTGACGGCATAAGCACTGATATATAGTCTGAATCAAGACTATATTCGCCTCCGATGCCAAAACCCATCATAAACAGACAGATTATCAAAACAGGAAGAGAAGGGAAAAGTAAAGATATAATGGAAGACACACATATTAACAACGGACAGAGACGAAAGAATAAAAGATAACCATATTTATCCGACAACTTGCCGATAATCGTGGAACCAACCATAATACCTATCAGATCCATGGCTCCGACCAGACCTTGCATTGCTGACGACAGTTCCGGATGTGCCACGATCTGATAGAGGGGGATAATGACCGATACGATTGTAGCAAGACAAGTACCGATCAATTGACCTAAAGAGGCAATTGCCACTATTTTTATATGACGCCATGATAACGGCACGTTTTGTATTGAGTAACTCATATCGGTAATATCCTGATTAGAAATAAAAAGTTCTATTTACTTTGTATTTGGTTGGAAAAACTTGTATGCGGGCAAAAGGAATATCCATGTGGCGACGCAGAAAGGTCCTGTGAGGGTTGGCAAACCCATCGGAGCGAAAAATGCGTTCATTGCCGCCTGAATAAAGACTGTTACAATCGTACCCAATATTGCCCACAAGGCACTTCTCCAAGAGAAATTACAAAATGTAGCTCCAAGAGCGATAGCTGTAAGAACCGGAGAAAATCCGTAAAGTCCTTCAGATATATCCGTTGCAGGACCATTCCACACAAATGCTACGAAAAGCGCTACAGCTGATCCTATGGCTGCCCATAAAGCCGCCCGCCAGCTACTTACGGCAAGACCTGCAAGAAAGAAAATACCACATACCCATGATTTAATCAAGAATACCTGCGATATGCCACGTAACCAATAGATTATCAGATTTGCAAAATCCATCGACACCTTGGCGGCATCCCCATGAGGAAATTCAGGGCTCCCCATGTACATCGCTGGAAATCCTTCAAAAAGACGGGCAGAAAGCAGAAATATCCACGTACAGAAGACAAACGGAAATGTAAACGATGAAATATTCCATCTGCCTAATATATTATCCATTCCTGAACGTGCTATAGTTGTCAATGCAGAACATATTACCAATCCAAGCCACATCCAGACGGTAGAGGCAAGAAAGGTAGGGAACGCACAACCGACGAGCACTCCATTGAATCCCCAAAGTCCATTCGCTCCCTTCTGATCGGGCAGACGCAGAATATATCCTGTAAGAGTGGATACCAACACACCAACCAAAGCTCCCCATGCAACTAATGGGAATCCTTCCATATACGCTCCCCAGAATATCCCGACAAGAAAAAGCAGACCTGTCCACATATTATCCTGAAACATCACCTGTCCCACCCCCCGTGCGACAGTCACCGGAAAATCCTTTACCGACTTCCTAATGAAAACACTATCAAATGCCATAACTATAAATTTTAATAT